>JAOTUT010000102.1 GCA_029863735.1 Ignavibacteria bacterium | reverse complement strand
TATCAAGCGGGGCTTCGAAAAGTAACTGGTAATGTTATTGGTGACGATACTTATTTTGACAATATCTATTCTAGAGATGATTGGATCAGCGAAGAACGAGCTAATGTAAAACTTCCGCCGATTTCAGCTTTGGTAATTGACCGGAACAAAACAACGGTTAGAAGAAAAAGAAAAGGTAGATACAGGACTTATTTTGTTAATGTGGATAATCCCCCTTTGTTTGCAGCAAAAAAATTTCGGGAAATATTGAATACAGACGGTGTAGAGGTAACTGGTAAAGCTGTTTCTTCACAAACTCCGGATAATGCAATACCACTGGTTGAGTCATCAATTGAATTACGCGAACTGATGAAATTGATAAATAAAAGTAGTGACAATTTTTATGCGGAATGTTTGTTCAAAACTCTTGGCGCTGTTTATAGTGGCAAACAAAGTAATTCATTTTTCGCAACACAGGCTATCTTAAACTACATTGAAGATATGGGGATCTTTTCAACCGGCACCAAAATAGTTGATGGCTCAGGAATTTCAAGATTTGACCAGGTAACCGCTGGAGCTTTAGTGGGATTATTAGAAAAGATTTATTTCAATATCAGTCAATTTGATAATTTTAATAATTCGCTAAGTATAGCAGGGGTTGATGGGACATTACATAAGAGAATGATTGGAACGGCAGCCGAAAATAATTTTAGGGGGAAAACAGGATCTTTGAACGGTGTTTCGTCTATCTCAGGTTATGTGACAAATGCTGATAACGATGATATTATTGTTTGTATGATGTTCGAATTTAATAAAGGTGGAGCCAGCAAATACAAAAATATTCAGGATAGAATTATTGAAAGGCTCGCTCGTTGGAAAAACTAAAGCCCGGTTAAATAATCCGGGCTTTCATCATAAATTTTATTTTATAAATTTTTTATTCTTGCTCAGGCAGCTGCTGTGGAAGTGAAGGTGTTTGTGGAATATTTTGTCTTCCAGATTCTTGAATTATACTTCTTTGTTCCTGTGTAACTTTACCAGGTAAAAAGAATAAGTTAGCTATGATTGCAAGCGCAGCTACAATTCCGCCTAACCACCAGGTTGCTTTGCTTAAAAAATCGGCAGTCCTTCTTGTTCCAAACATTGATCCCATATTACTGGCACCACCAAATGTTCCAGCCAATCCGCCACCTTTACTAGACTGCATCAATATAACAATTATTAAGAAAACAGCTGCTATGGAGGCAGCAAGAACTATAATACTATACATTAAATTTCTCCTTTATTCTGTAAACAATTTTTTTGTAGCGGGGGAGGGATTCGAACCCCCGACACGTGGATTATGATTCCACTGCTCTAACCGACTGAGCTACCCCGCCCCACTTGATCCTATTAAAATCGGGACGCAAATATAGCCACAAACCCCTGGATTTTCAAAAAATCACATTTCATTATTGAATTGCAGACTCACTTTCAATAATCGTCAGAGATTTTCTTTTTCTAGATTTTTCCATACAATATCAAGCAACTCATTAAGTCCAAAACCGGAGATTGATGAGAAAATTATTGGTTTATCTTTGATCCCCTTAAATTTATATCGAGACGCTTCGCTTACTTTTTGGGGATCGATCAAATCTGCTTTTGATAGCGAAACCAACATTTTCTTTTCAATTAATTTTGGGCTATAACTTTTTAATTCATTCAAAAGGACTTCAAAATCATTCTTCATATTCTCAGAAGTAATCTCGATCAAAAATAATATTATTCTTGTTCTCTCAATATGTCTTAAAAATTGATGGCCGAGACCTTTGCCCTGTGAAGCTCCTTCAATAATGCCAGGGATATCAGCAACTGTAAAACTTTGGAAGTCCTTATACCTGACAATTCCTAAATTAGGTTTGAGAGTAGTGAAGGGATAATCAGCTATTTTAGGTTTTGCAGATGATATTTTTGAAATCAAAGTGGATTTTCCTGAATTTGGAAAACCTACCAGCCCAACATCCGCAATTAATTTTAATTCGAGAATAACTTTTTTGTATTCACCCTGTTTTCCATCTTCTGCAAATCTTGGAGTTTGATTGGTTGAAGTTGCAAATTTACTGTTACCTTTTCCTCCTTTCCCACCTCTAGCAAGTATTACCTCTTTATCCTTCTGGTCAAGGTCGAAAATTATTTTTTCAGTTTCCGCATCTTTTACAACCGTTCCAACAGGCACTCCGATAATAATATCACTTCCATTCTTACCATCTTTCAACGAGTTGCCACCTTTATCTCCGTTACCAGCTTTATATTTTTTTTTGTATCTGAAATCGAGTAGAGTGTGAAGGTTGGAATTAGCTTTTATTATAACATTCCCACCATCTCCGCCATCTCCGCCTGATGGACCACCTTTGGGAACATATTTTTCACGCCGGAATGTAACAGCACCATCTCCACCTTTGCCTGAATTCACTTCAATAAGTGAATAGTCAACGAACATCAGGCTTGCCTGAAGTAATTAGATACTGCGTTTGTGAATGTTATTGCTTCTTTTGAGTAAGGACTGATTTTGTATGAAGTAAAGACTGCCTTTAAAATTTCGGAAGATTCTTTATAAGAATGACAGTCCATTATTCGCTCAACCGTATTTGTAAAATCTTCTTCGTCATTTGCAAAAATGTAGGAGACGATTTTTTTAACCTCTTTCCTTCTCAGATACTTGAATAAATCTTTTTGCCGGAGAGTTCTGGTTTTATTTGGAGCCTTCTCATTTTTATCATTAGTAGGAATTTTCGGTTGCTCTTTAATCTCGGTAACTTTTTCAACAGGAGTTTCAATTTTAGCTTCTACTTCTACCGGCTTATTCTCCTCAGCAAGTTTAGTTGGTTTTTCAGTGAAGATTGCTTCATCAATACTTTTCAGATATTCATCAAAACCATCTGTGGCTTCAGTAGATATTAATGGCTCTCCTTTCTCCTCTTCCTGCAATTCCGGATCCGAGTACTCAGGAGTTTCTATACTAAATCTTTCTTTTTCCGGGAATTTAAATTCTTCTTTATCCAGGTCTTCAAAAATATTTAACAAATCATCTTCGAGTGAAATAATTTTTTCTTTCACTTCTTCTTCAGTTGAATCGGCAACAGTTTCAGTAATTCCCTCTGGTTCAAAATCATCATCTTGTGTTGAAGTATCAGTTTTATTCTCACCATAAAAATCTTCAATCATTTCCTGCACGATTTCTTTCTCATTTCCTGATTCAGATAAATCCGGTTCAACTTCTTCGGGTTGACATTCAACTTCGGCATCTAATGAATCAGCACTATCAGTAATAACGTCTTCATCAATCTCTATTTCATCTTCTTCAAAATCGTCAGCTATTGCATCAACAATTCCATCAAGTTCTTCATCAGAAGTGACAGAATTTTCAGAAATATTTTCGTCCGAAATTTCAAATGATTCTACCTCAATCTCTTCTGAGTCAGCCGCATCCGATAATTCTGTATTTTCTTCAGTTAATTCTGGCTCTGAGTTAATTTGTTCAAGTATATCTACTGATGCTGTTTTAACACCCTCAGCTTCTAAATCATTAAATTCTTCATTTGTAATTTCAATTTCTGATTCAGAAGTTGTGATAGTTTCTTCCTCTGTTTTGGTATCGTCGCTTGATTCTTCACTATAAAGCGATAAAAGGGCTTCTTCTTCTTCAGCACTTAGAAATGTTTCTATATCTGATTTATTTAATTCATCCGGAATATTCTGATTTGTATCTTCTATTTCACTGCTCGATTCATCAGCATCAAGAGCTTCTATCATTTGCTCAGTCGTTGTTTCAGTTTCAATGTCAGCTTCTTTTTCAGCTTTTTGGATTAAATCAGGTGAGAATAATATTCGTTCAATTTCAACTTTATCATATCTTCTTTTAACTTCATTCGGTATAGCTTTACGCAGCTTCAAAATTAAATCAACAAGATTCTTTTCTTTGCAAAAAATTTCTACAGCTGATAATGGCAATCTATTCTTATCAACACCACCTACGTTAAAAAAGTCTCCCATAGATGTGAACGAATTTAAAATTACCTGGTGCTGGTTAGAATTTATAAGTTCATTATCAATTTTATTTAGAAGGATATCAAACTCAGTTGAAGATATTTGGACTAAATTTCTTTTTGAGATATATCCGTTAAGTACTTTTTTAAAATATTCATAGTAATACAAATAGTTCAGCATCATCTTCATTTCTTCAACGGAAATCACAGGTTGATCATTAAATATTAATTTAATCAAGGACCATCTTGGTCGAACAAGATAATTAATGTTAAACGAAACTGCCTGGAATATTAGTTTTTTAGAATCATCAAGTGAAATTTTTTTATGTTTTTTTATTTCGCCGGAGATTTTTTGAAAGTGATCTGAAATTTCCTTACCTGCGTAATCAAAGTATGACTGCTGCAATAATTTGCGCCTGTCAGAGTAAATCATAAAATCGAGCTCAGCAGAAATGTATTGTACTACGGCAGGATGAACACCAGCAGCTGTTATTTTATCCAGAGTGAAGTTGGAACCAAGACTCCTCACCTGATTAAAACAAAAATCCCCAATAAATTTTATTTCTTTCTCAAACATCACTTTTCTCTCTTAATTTCAAGTCTCAAATTAAGAAACCTAAATACTATAGACAAATTTTTGAGCAAAATTGACCAAAATTTAGGCCTGTAAAAAATCCCGCATAAAGCGGGATTTTTGAAAGAGAAATCAAATAATTCGGTTAAATTATACCTCTACCTCTTTAGATTTTA
The DNA here is from genome assembly GCA_029863735.1 of Ignavibacteria bacterium. The sequence goes on along the minus strand of JAOTUT010000102.1, from coordinate 1,471 downwards.
CTCTAGCCATCACAAAATCTCTGTTCATTCTTGCAATATTTGTAACCGAAATTCCTTTTGGACATTCTGCTTCGCACGCGTAGGTATTTGTACAACTTCCAAATCCCTCCTCATCCATAACTGCAACCATATTCATTACACGTTCATATCTTTCAGGTTGCCCCTGAGGAAGCAGTGCGAACTGAGAAACTTTAGCGCCCACAAATAACATTGCAGAGGAATTTTTACATGCCGCCACACAAGCACCGCAGCCAATACACTCAGCGGCATCTAATGATAATGAAGCAACGTCTTTAGAAATTGCTATTGCATTAGCATCTGGAGCGCTGCCAGTATTAAATGAAACATAACCGCCAGCTTGTTGTATTTTGTCCAATCCTGATCGATCTACAATTAAATCCTTAAGCACTTTAAATGCTGTAGCTCTAAATGGTTCTATAAATAATGTTTCACCGTTTTTAAAGTTACGTATATGTAATTGACATGTGGCGATTTTGGGAAGTTGCCCATGTGGATGCCCATTAACCACAAGTCCACAAGTGCCGCAGATGCCTTCTCTGCAATCACTTTCAAAAGCAATTGGAATTTTTCCTTCTTTTTCTAGTTTATTATTTAATTCGTCAAGCAATTCAAGAACGGATGCATCTGGTGAAACGGAAACTTTAAACGCTTCAAAATCACCTTTTGCAATGGGAGATTCCTGTCGCCAAATATTTAATATTAAATTTATATTATTACTCATTATTTGTAACTCCTTGTTGCTAATTCAACAGACTCAAATTCAAGATTTTCTTTATGAAGATTCCACTTACCAGCTTTCTCGAACTCCCAGGCTGATACGTACGCAAAATCTTTATCGTTTCTAATTGCTTCACCATCTTCCGTTTGATGTTCTTCCCTAAAATGTGCCCCGCAAGATTCATCCCTGTTTAATGCATCAACAGCCATCAATTCTCCGAGTTCAAGAAAATCAGCAATTCTTCCAGCTCTTTCTAAATTTTGATTTAACTCTTCACCTTTTCCAACAACTTTTACATCGCTCCAAAATTCATTACGTAAATCTGCAATATCTTTAATTACCTTCTTAAGCCCGGCATCATCACGAGACATTCCAACTTTATCAATAAGTAAATGCCCTAATTTCTTATGAATTTCATCAACAGTTTGCTTACCATTTACGGATAAAAGTTTATTAGTATTTTCTTTTACTTGTTCTATTGATTCCTTAAACTCGGAACTATTTACATCAGCTTTGGTTGGCTTTTCACCTCCAAAATAATTGCCGATAGTGTAAGGTAGAACAAAGTAACCATCAGCGAGACCTTGCATTAGAGCACTTGCCCCTAGCCTGTTTGCTCCATGATCAGAAAAGTTTGCTTCGCCTGCTACAAATAATCCGGGAATATTACTCATAAGATTATAATCTACCCATAAACCACCCATAGTGTAATGAGGTGCTGGATAAATTTTC
>JAOTUT010000101.1 GCA_029863735.1 Ignavibacteria bacterium | reverse complement strand
ATGGTTTTACCCAAACAATATTCTCTCTCAGGGGACAAAAAATATTCTTGAAGCAATGAAAAAAAATAATGTTCGCAGGATTATCTGCGAAACATCACTTGGGGTGGGAAGCAGTTTTGGTAGGTTAGGATTATACTATACGTTATTCACTATTCCATTCATTCTGCCATTTTACTATTGGGATAAAGGGAGACAGGAAAAAGTTATTCATAAAAGTTCACTTGAATGGACAATAGTTCGTCCGGGCATTTTAAATAATGGGAAAGGGAGAGGAAAATATAAATATGGAGAGAAGATTGGGAATTTTCTTTGGTCAGTCAGAATTTCAAGAGCAGATACTGCAGATTTTATGTTAAATCAATTAGAAGATAAATCTTATGTAATGAAAGCTGTTGGAGTATGCTGGTAAAAGCTACACAAACTTCACATCAATTATTTCTTTAATTATCCCGTGATAATAATGCATTTGCAGCAAAATATTAATACCTTCTCTGTCCTGCTCTTCAAGATCAAACACAAGATGCTGAATATTAACGGAAAGATAATCAAGCGATGACTGGGGAAACGTTGGAAACAAAGTATTAAAATCTTCTGAATGAGGTTTCTTAAAACTATCCTTATTGTTCTGCACAAAGTTTTTCAATACTTCTTCAGAAGTTCCAGCTAATACAAAATTTACGTAAGGTGCATTTATGAGCTCAATAACTTCTTCTGAAAAACTTAATCCATTAAGAAACAATTCCTTCTCATAATTTTCATCTCCTATAATTAAAATATTATCCTTTAAATCAGGTATTTCCCTGCTCAACAAAGTTGTTTTTATTTCAACTTCGTAAAACTCTTTGAATAATATTTTACTGAGTAATACTTCATTTGAAGTTACATCACCTTTTAAATATAATTCTTCGATTGTTTCCTGCCCTTCATTAAAGTGGATGTAGGCATTTGACAGCAAAGCATCAAACGAGATTCCTATTTCAGAGGATACAAACAAATCCTTATTCGAAATAAGATCCATTGTCGGAATAAGACCTAAAGAATCTTCATTATTTAAAATGTTCTTCACAACAAGTGGAGAAGGAACAAATTCAAAATCAAAACTAGATTTATCTTCGATCTCAGCTAATAGAATTTGAGAGAATATATTCTGCGGGAGATAAAATTTTGTTTTCATAAAAAAGCCGCCTTAAGGCGGCATATTTAATTACTAGCTTTTTTTATCTTTAATACGAGCTGCTTTACCGGAAAGGTTACGCAGGTAATAAAGTTTTGCTCTTCTTACGTCACCTTTCTTTAAAATTTCAACTTTAGAAATTTTTGGTGAGTTGAATCGAAATATTCTTTCAACACCAACTCCGCTTGAAATTTTTCTAACTGTAAAAGACTTGTTCAGTCCGTTACCGCGAACGCTGATCACATCACCTTCAAAAGGTTGGATTCTTTCCTTGTCACCTTCGATAATGTTTACATATACTTTTACGTGATCACCTGTTCTGAAATCAGGCAGATCAGAACGTGGTTTTTCTTTCAAGATGCTTGTTATTTTATCCATCATTTACTCCTTTCTTAGACTTTTGACAAATTAGTCTTCAACTGAATTAATATCGCGCCATTTTTCTGTTAATATTTTTGACTGGTCTTCTTTCCACTTTTTAATCTCTTTTTCATTTCCGGAAAGAAGAACCTCTGGAACTTTAATCCCTTTATATTCCGCAGGTCTGGTAAAATAAGGCGCTTCAACTATTTCACCATCCTGAAATGAATCGTCAAGTGCTGCTTCGCTGTCATTAAGAACTCCCGGAATTAATCTCACAATCGAATCAATAATAATCAATGCAGGCAGTTCGCCGCCGGTAAGTACAAAGTTTCCAATTGATATTTCATCTGTTGCAAATTTCTGTCTTACACGATCATCAATTTCTTTGTAATGTCCTGCAATTACGATCACGTTTTCCGCAAGAGAAAGATCATTCGCAATTTTTTGGTTTAATATCTTTCCTTTTGGAGTAGTAAAGATAATCCGATCATAACTGCGTTCTTTCTGCAAATCCTCAATACATTCAAAGAACGGTTCGGGTTTAAGCACCATTCCAGGACCTCCTCCAAAAGGCTTATCGTCAATCTGTTTGTGCTTATTGTAAGCATAATCACGAAGATTATGAATGAACAAATAAAGTTTTCCTTTATCCTGGGCTCTCTTGATAATGCTGGTCTTTAAAGGACTTTCTAGCAAATCCGGAACAGCTGTTAAAATATCAATCCTCATCGTCTTCCAAAAAATCTTTAGAGATATTCAGGATTAATTTCTTTTTTGCAGCATCAAAATTTTCAATAAAATTAAGAACAAATGGAATCAATTTCTCTTCATTATCACTAGTTGAAATCACAAGTACATCATTTGCCTTCCCTTTTATTACATCGGTAACAAATCCAATAGTTTTCTTTTCAACGGTTACTTCACTGCCAATCAAATCGTGTACAAAAAAATGATCATTGGGTAAACTTACTGCATCTTTCTCATCCACGTAAACTTCTCTGTCAATTAAAACCTGAGAATCTCTTGTACTATCAAAACGCTTAAACTTAATTATAATTTTCCCATTGATATCTTTTACGTCTTCAATGTAAAATGTTTTCTTTTCTCCCCAAAAATCTATGTAAACTTTTATTAAGCTTAAAAATCGTTCAGGAAAATCTGAAAATGATCGCAACCTAACATATCCATCTTTCCCGTAAACCTGCTCTACTTTTGCGATTAAAAAGTATTCCAAAGCCTTAACAAAAAAAACTAATCAAGAATTTCGAGCATCGCACGCTTACCTTCTTTTGCAGCAATTGCAGTAAGAAGAGTTCTCATTGCGATGGCAGTTTTTCCTTTTTTGCCGATAACTTTTCCTACATCTTGTTGCTTGACCCGTAATGTCAAATTAATTTTATTCTCCTGGTCAATTGTTTCTTCAACAATTACAGATTCAGGTTCATCCACAAGATACTTAGCAATGTATTCAATGAACTCTTTCATAGTAACAGCCTCCATCTGCCAGCGCTGAAAGCAGAATTGTATTTAATCCAATTCGCCAATTGGGTTAAATCCATTTATTATGAATGCAGAAGCAGCGCTTTTTAACCTCTGCTTAGCTTTATTCGGTTTTATCTTCCGATTTAGTTTCTTCTGCTGGTGCCTGATCTTCAGCGGCATCGGCAGATACCTTTTCTTCCGGCTTAGTTTCTTTTGCTGGTGCCTGATCTTTAGGGGCATCGGTAGATACCTTTTCTTCCGGCTTAGACTCCTCTGCTGGTGCAGAAGCCTGGGCTTCCTGTTTGGCTTTCGCCTTCTTGGATAATTTTCTATCAGTCTTTTTCTTTAAACCGGCTTCTTTCATTTTCTGCCAGTTTTCAAGTTCAGATTTTACTTTCTCTTCATCAAGACCTTTAGATAATAATTCTTTTTTAAGAGTAATAGCTTTTTGTCTTAAAAGACTTTTTACAGTGTGTGTCGGTTGTGCGCCAACGTTTAACCAATACATTATTCTATCCTCTTTTAGATCAAGAGTATGAGGAGTGGTTAAAGGATTATAGAAACCAACAGCTTCCAGAAATTTGCCATCCCTGGGTGATCTTGAATCTGCCGCAACCATTTTATAAATAGGTTGTTTCTTTTTACCCATTCTTCTCAATCTTAACTTAACAGCCAATTTATTTTATCCTCCGCTTTTAATACGTTATTTAATCGTGTGAATTTAAAATTTACCTGCCCATAGACAGTTTTGAAAATGATGACTTTCCAGAGAATTTCTTCATCATCTTTTTCATTTCATCAAATTGCTTTAGCAACTTGTTTACATCCTGTATTGATGTGCCGCTGCCACGAGCAATTCTTTTTCTTCTGCTTCCATTTAAAATTTTCGGATTCCCTCTCTCAGGATAAGTCATTGAGTTGATTATTGCTTCAACTTTAACTAAAGCTTTATCGTCAACCTGAGCATTTTTTATCTGTGAATTTAGCCCAGGAATCATTCCGATCAAAGATGACAAAGAACCCATTTTCTTAATGACTTTAATTTGCTTAAGAAAATCATCAAAATCAAATTGATTTTTTTTCAGCTTTTCTTCCAGACGTTCTGCTTCGTTATCATCAAAACTCTGCTGAGCCTTCTCAACTAGTGAGAGTACATCACCTTTTCCAAGTATTCTGGAGGCAAGTCTGTCCGGGTAAAAAACCTCCAAAGAGTCTGTTTTTTCACCATTACTGATGAATTTGATCGGTTTTCCAACCACTGACCTGATTGACAATGCTGCACCGCCGCGAGCATCTCCATCAAGTTTTGTCAGAACTATTCCATCAAAATCTACAGTTTCATTAAAAGCTTTTGCTGAGTTCACAGCGTCCTGCCCGGTCATCGAATCAACAACAAATAGAGTTTCTGATGGATTTACCAGTTTCTTGATATCAGCAATCTCATTCATCATCTGCTCATCAACATGCAAACGGCCAGCAGTGTCTATAATAATAGTATCAAAATTATTTTCTTTGGCAAATCTTAATGCCTCTGTAGCTGTTTTTCTGGCATCAGGTTCATTTACAGAAAAGACCCGGGTTTCAATCTTCTCGCCAAGTTGTTTTAATTGTTCAATTGCCGCAGGTCTGTAAACGTCTGCAGCTGCAAGTAAAACTTTTCTTTTGTGGTCCTTTAACCTTTTTGCAAGCTTAGCACAAAAAGTTGTTTTACCCGATCCCTGCAATCCAACAACCATAATTGCAGTAACGCCAGAAGGATTAAGTTTTATTTCCGTCTGAGAAGAACCGAGCAGGTTTACAAGTTCATCAAAAATAATTTTTGTTATTAACTGACCAGGAGTTATCGAAGCAACAACTTCTTTGCCTAGTGCTTTTTCAGAAATTTTTTCAATAAATTCTTTTGCTACTTTATAGTTTACGTCAGCATCAAGTAGAATGCGGCGAATTTCTCTTAAAGTATCAGAGATATTTTTTTCGTTTAAGCGGCCCTGTCCTCTGACTTTCTTTAAAGCGTTTTCTATTTTTAATGATAAATCTTCAAACATATTAATCTTTACTAATAATCATGGATAGGCAAAGAAAGTAATTATTAACTAGCTTTAAGTGCGTTTGCACCGGAAACAATTTCCAGAATCTCCTTGGTTATTGCCGCTTGTCTTTCTTTATTATAAGTGAGATTTAACGATCTTATCAATTCCTGAGCGTTAGTAGTTGCATTATCCATAGCTGTCATTCTTGCACTGAGTTCAGCTGCATTAGATTCCAATAGTGCCCGCCATAACTGAACTTTTAAATGCTTTGGGATAAGGGATTGAAAAATTGAAAGCTGGTCTGGCTCAAAGATATAATTTGAAGAATGCGCATTTTTTTTTTCACTAGATTCAATAAATGGAATAGGCAGCAATTGCACTTTGACAATTTTCTGTTGTATCATCGAAACAAATTCATTATAAACCAACATAATTTTATCTATTTCGCCGTTCAGATATTTAGGCACTAAATCATTATACAATTGAAGTGTTGACTGATATTCCAGTGAACCGAAAAGACCAACCATTTTTCCTTCAATATTGTAATTTCTTTTACCGAAGTATTCTGTGGCTTTTTTTCCTAATGTAAAAACCGAAACCGTACTCTCATTATTAAGTTCTTCGTTGATGTAGTTAGTAGCTTCCCTTATGATATTAGTGTTAAAAGCACCGCATAGTCCTCTGTCTGCAGTAACAACAACCACACATGTTTTTTTTGTTGGTCTTGCAGCAAAGAAAGGATTACTCTGCAACGTATCATCGGCAGCCAGCCGAGAGAGCATTTCACCAATTTTATTTGCGTAAGGACGAGCTCCAACAATTCTCTGCTGAGCACCACGCAACTTAGCAGTAGCAATCATTTTCATTGCTTTGGTAATTTTTTGCGTGCTCTTAACGCCTACAATTCTGTTCTTTATGTCTCTTAATGTTGCCATCTAAAATATAATTATGCAGTCTTCTTAAAGACTTTCAGAAATTCATTCGCTGCATTGTTAATTTTTTCATCAAGCTCTTTAGAAATATCTTTTTCTTTCTTAAGAGTATCAAAGATATCTTTATGCTTTACTTCAAAGAATTCGAGAGCTTCTTTTTCAAATCTTTTAACATCCGAAACTGGAATTGACTCCATATATCCTCGTGTTCCCAAAAATATACTTATAACCTGTCTTTCAATCGGTATAGGTGCATACTGTCCTT
>JAOTUT010000100.1 GCA_029863735.1 Ignavibacteria bacterium | reverse complement strand
CTGATTCAGCGAGTGCTGCAATCGTATCCTCCTGAATAAGTAAATCAACTCTTGATTGAATTTTGTATTTAAATTTTATTCCTTTTGATTTTACAATATCTCGGAACTCCTGAACCCAGCCGGGTTTCAAACCAAAAATATCATCGCACATCCAAAAATGGTTTACATCAAAATTCTTTATTAAATACTCAATTTCCTCAACCACTTTTTTGGGGGAGCGGGAATTATACCTGTTTCCATAAATCGGTTTTGCACACCAATTACATTTAAAAGGACAACCCCGTGTTGTAGCAATATTGAGCGAGAAGTAGCCGTGACTATCAAGCCAAATTTTTTTATATGACGAAATATCAATCAAATCCCAGGCAGGCATCGGGAATAAATCGAGCTCTTTAACTATTTGTCTCGCCGAAGTTCGGATTATTTTTTTGTTCTCTTTAAAAGCCAGTCCATCAATATGATTAAACTTTGTTCCACCTTCATCTAATGTTGCAACAAGTTCTTTAAGAGTCACTTCACCTTCGCCGATAACAACAAAGTCAACTCCGTGCTCAAAATATTTTTCATAATGATCCGCAGCATCTGAACTGGAAGCAATTACAGTAATTCCTTTTTGCTTAGCTATCGTAGCCATCCTGAAAGCAGCTTCACGCATATTTGTTAGACACATTTTTGTTAAATAGTTGAAACCGTCATCATAGATAACCAGGTAGGAAGGCTTCTCCTTTTCAATTATCGAAATTATTTTTTCAGGAGAATCAATCAGTGCAGTATCAAATAATGAAACCTGGTAACCGGCTTCACGCATTACAGAAGCAGCGTATATTGTTCCGAGCGGAGCATATGGCTGCTTTGTATTCCATTGTTTTGAATCAAATCTATAGAAATATGAATGTGTGAAAAGGATTTTTTTCATTTTGAATAAAGCGAAACACTCATTCTGTCTTCAAGCGATTTTAGCTTTTGATTAAATTCCTCTAAAACTCTCTTCTGAAAGAATTTCGGATGGTGTTTGGATTCTTTCTTCGATGATTTAAAAGCAACCTGAAATTCTTCATTATCGTAATTCTTGTATTTTGTTCTATTAAATTTGCCGAAAATTTTCATAGCAAAATCATCAATTTTGTCACCTAACTTTTTCCCCAGAATTTTTTCGAGCAGTGATTTAATAACTCCGTTTTTCCTATCTATTATATCATCATTTTCCCGCTTTGGATAGTTGGGATAGTACCGTTTAATCCAATAATTCTTTTCGTAGAATTCATCATATATTTCTTTTCCGAAAGTTGGAAGCAGTGTAACTATCTCAGTAGCAGTGAAAATATTTTTTTCCTCTATTTCTAGTTTTTCCGAATCAACAAAATAATTTATGCAGAAAATCTTTTTGGAATTAAATAAAAATAATTTCTTAAAGAGCATAAGCATTAGTCTTGAAAACCAAACCCTGTTCGGGTGAGTTACTACGAAATAATCAATGTCTGAATCTTCTTCCATAAATCCTTTTGAAATAGAACCGGATAGCAGAATCCCACGAATGAATGGGAACCTGGAAATGAAACCAGATACCCTTCTTGCGGTTTTTAATCTTTTCTCTGCAAGTTCATTACCTTTTCTTCTGCGATGAACATATTCTTCATCATCATTCAATTGGAAGAATTCTCCGTTTGAATAAACAATATTGTTGGAAGTAAGATTTTTCAGTTCACTTGTTATTTCATCCAGGCTTGTATGATTGTGTCCCAGATTATAATAAACTTCGGCGGCAGTTAACGGATAAGAGAAAATATCGTAGTAAGCCAATGTGCGAATAATGCCGCGTCTGAGTTGAGTCAAATTAAATTCGTCTTCCAAAATACTCCTCGAATTTCTGTTTCTTAAAGAGGTCTTACTAATTCTTCTTTCAAGTTAAGAAAATTCTACTATAGTTCTTAAGTCTTCTTGCCTGACTAAATTGTTAATAGTGAATTTTAGCACGCATTTTCTATATTTATTTTCAAGAATATATTACTTTTTATGAAAAAGAAAAATACACAAGGCGGATTAAGCTTACTATTCGGGATAACGTTCATTTCTCCCATTACTTATTCAGTTCTGGCTTATGAAATGGATGTTATTCAAAGAGTGTTTTTCTTTGCAACTTCTCTGCTATTATTCCTTGTTTATGTTGGAAAGGTTAAAGTTGAAAAGGACGTTCGAATGAATAAACTTCTTTTCTTACTGATGATCTTTTTTCCACTCACATTTTTAACTTGTTTTATAAATGGTTCTTCTTCCTTGCTGATTCTTAAATTAAGTAACCTCACTATCCCGATGACAATTCTTCTTCAGTCGGCGATTCTGTTCGTTATTCTGGGTGAGGAAAAATTCTTCAAAGTTATTTCTTATTCTGTTGTAATTATTTCAACAATATTCAGCATTATTGGTGTACTTGAAGTTTTCCAAATTAAGGTTTTACAACTACCTTCAATTATTCCCCCAGGATCGACTCTTGGACACAGAAGTTTTGCTGCTGAATATCTACTGCCATCACTTCCATTCATCTTGATCTTGAATGAATATATTTCAAAAGAAAAAAGAATCTACCTATTAATAGCCGCCGTGATTAATGTTTCATTTTTTCTCTTTACCCGTAATCGTTCTGGAATAATAATTTTAGTTGTTGTGGCAATTCTTTATATCTTCTTTATTCTACTAAATAAAGAAAAGGGAAGTAAACTGAAAACATTAAACCCAGTTCTAGGAGTTTTATTTATTTCATTAATGATTTCATTCATTCCAGTGAAGGGAACTGAACGACCTGATCTTAAAACCACAGCCACCACTTTTTTTGATTCTGAATTTAAAAGCAATGTGCTCAGATTGAGTTTCTGGAATGCATCAATTCAAATGATTAAAGAGGAGCCGTTCACAGGTGTCGGTTTATTTAAATGGAGCGGCGTCTATCCCAAATACAAGGGTGATTATTTCAATGATGAAAATGTGACTCACATTCACAGCATTCATGCTCATAATGATTTTCTCGAGCTTTTTGCAGAGAATGGGATTTTAGCATTATTAACTTTCTTGCTGATTTTCATCTTGATCTCATACTTTCTGCTGAAACGCATCAGGTACAACAAAAAATATTTTCCTTTGCTGCTTATATTTCTAATAACTTTTGCTTATTCAATTGTGGCATTTCCTAGTCACAAATTTTCATCATACTTTCTTGCCGCAGTCGTAGCAGGGATAACATTGATTAGCTACAAAGGAATGGAAAAACAAACTTTAAGTTTTAAATTTAATCATCTGAAATGGGCACTATTGCTCTTAATAATTATCGGCGGTAGTACCTCATACATCAAACTTAGATCAGAATTATTGTTTGGAGAATCTATTTTCTTAAAGGACAGAAGACAATATCCTCTGATGTTTGAAAGAATTGAAAAAATTTCTGAAATCTTTTATCCGTTTGATGCTTCAAAGCAGCCAATTGATTATTACCGAAGTATTGCTAATTCATATCTTGGAAGATATTCTGATGCTTTGAAAAACAACCTCTCAGCACAGGAACTTGCTCCTTTTAACCCGATAATTATGCGCAACATTGCAGGTTCATACTATTCAATGAAGAATTTTAAGAAAGCTATTGAGCAATCTGAAAAGGTTAAAAAATATTTCCCGAATTATATCACTCCACAGATTAATTTACTTGACCTTTACTCTGAAACAAGACAGAGTGAAAAGGAAAAATCACTTTTCTTTGAATTATTGAAAAAATATCCGGAAAATCCACGGCTTCTTCCCTACAAGAATAAATTTAATATTGAGTGATGAACTACAATTTTTATAATTGATTTTCTTTACGACTTAGAGGTGATTTGCTTATTTTTCGAGTAGAAAATTTCACTTTTTCCGTCTAGTACAGAAGGCTTTTCTCTGAATGCAAACAAAAGGGAATTATGGAAAAATTACTACTTCTCGGTGCTGAAGCAATTGCTCAGGGTGCCATTGATGGGGGAATGTCAGGTGTTTATGCTTACCCCGGTACACCTTCTACAGAAATAACCGAATACGTTCAGCATAATATAACTGCAATTGAAAGAAACCTGCACAGGCAATGGTCTGCGAATGAAAAAACAGCAATGGAAGCAGCCCTTGGAATGAGTTATGCCGGAAAACGTGCAATGGTCTGTATGAAGCACGTAGGTTTAAATGTTGCTGCTGATGCTTTTATCAATTCTGCAATTACTGGTGTGAATGGTGGACTTGTTGTTACAGTTGCTGATGATCCATCGATGCATTCATCACAGAATGAACAGGACTCTCGTTTCTTTGGTAAGTTTGCGATGATTCCAATTCTTGAACCCTCGAATCAGCAGGAAGCTTACGATATGGCCTATGATGGATTTGAGCTTTCGGAAAAGTTTAAAATTCCAGTCTTAATAAGAATTACTACACGGCTTTCGCATTCACGTTCAGGAGTTGAAAGTAGGGAAGTCAAAAATGAAAATCCTCTAACGTATCCAGAGGATCCTATTCAGTTTGTTCTTCTTCCATCAAATGCACGAAAGAGATATAAAGGATTGCTAGCTATTCAGTCTCTGATTGAACAGGAATCAGAGTTCTCCGTTTATAACACTTATCTTCCCGGACGGGATAAATCACTTGGAATAATTGCCTGTGGAATTGCTTTTAATTATTTGAAAGAAAATTATCCATCAAAAAGTTGTCCACATCCTGTTCTTCAGATTAATCAGTATCCGCTTCCTTTTTCGAAAGTTGAAAAAATTGTTGATGAATGTGAAAAAGTCCTTGTTCTGGAAGATGGTTATCCTTTTGTTGAAGAACAGTTGAAAGGTTTTTTGAATATTAATTCGAAAATTATTGGAAGATTAAATGGAACAATTCCTCGCGATGGCGAATTGAATCCTGATATAGTAGCCAGAGCATTAGGTAAGGAAGTGAAACAGGGATTTCCGGTTCCTAAAGTTGTAGCAAATCGTCCGCCTGAACTTTGTTCCGGGTGCAGTCATCGTGATATTTACAATGCACTTAACGAAACAATGAAAGAATTCGGTAAGCAAAAAGTTTTTTCTGATATAGGCTGTTACACGCTTGGTGCACTTCCTCCGTGGAATTCGATTAATTCGTGTGTTGATATGGGGGCATCAATAACAATGGCAAAAGGCGCAGCGGATGCAGGTGTTCGTCCTTCTATTGCAGTCATCGGCGATTCAACTTTTACTCACAGTGGAATGACGGCTTTGCTCGACTGCGTTTATGAAAACACTCCGGTTACAGTTATCATTTCGGATAATGCAACTACCGCAATGACAGGTGGGCAAGCATCTCACGCAACTGGAAGACTTGAAGAAATTTGTGTTGGTCTCGGTGTTAAACCGGAGCACGTTAAAGTTCTTACTCCACTACCAAAGTATCATGATGAAATGGTTAAAGCTTTACGCGAAGAATTCGTTTATGAAGGTGTATCAGTTATTATTCCGAGAAGAGAGTGTATTGTGCAGGCAGTAGCGAAGAATAAAAAAGAGAAGAAGGTAAAAGTTGAGGAGGTCTCACAATGAAATCAGATATCATTCTTTCTGGAGTTGGGGGTCAGGGAATACTCTCAATAGCAGCTACAATAGGAATGGCAGCACTTGAAAATCATCTTTACTTAAAACAGGCAGAAGTTCACGGAATGAGTCAACGCGGTGGTTCTGTTCAATCTCATCTAAGAATTTCAGAAAAAGAAATTGCCAGTGATCTAATTCCTCTCGGCAAAGCAGATTTAATTATTTCAGTTGAGCCTATGGAGTCACTTCGCTATTTACCCTGGCTTTCAGAAAGCGGGTGGCTGGTTACGAACACCACTCCGTTTGTAAACATACTGGAATATCCTGACATGGAAGAGGTCCTTGCAGAAATAGAAAAGCTGCCCCACCAAATTGCAATTAATGCTGATGAAATTGCAAGGCAAGTTAAATCTCCACGTTCATCAAATATGGTTATGCTTGGTGCAGCTTCACCTTTCATCGATATTCCATACGACAGTCTTGAAACTGGAATCAAAAAGATTTTTGGCAGAAAAGGGGAGAAGATTGTTCAATTAAATTTGGAAGCATTGAAAGCAGGGCGTGAGTTTGCGTTAGAGCATACTCCGGTGGGGAGTAGGTAGTTAGATTTATTGCAACCATAATTAAAAAGCCCGTTTAAAACGGGCTTAATAAGTCAATATTTTATGTTTATGATTTTGGTTTATAAAGCATTTTGTTAAATAAATCATAAAACCAAGCAAATATAACACCACCAATGAAT
>JAOTUT010000004.1 GCA_029863735.1 Ignavibacteria bacterium | reverse complement strand
TACTATGAGATTTAAAATAATTCTAATGTCCATATTATTTTTAGTATTTGCAATCATTGCTACCCAGAACACAACTACCATCGAGCTAAAATTTTTATTTTGGTCCATCGGTGCACCATTAATCGTAATGATTGTAGTTGTTTTTATTTTGGGTTCAGTGATCGGTTTAATATTCAGCAGCAATTATGAAAGGAAGAAAAATAAGGAAGAATTGGGAATTCAGAATAAAACAGAGGAAAAAGACAAATCTTTTGATGGTGACACTCATTAGTTAATGTCTTAAGAAGTTGCTTTGGTAATTAGGTAAATAAGCTTATCTTTGAGTGTCCTTTTTCGCCCTTTATGGGCGATTTTTGTTTGTATGAATCAAAATTTTGAAAATATTCGTGAAATAGCTGAGCAGATTGCCGAACAGAACAATCTATTCCTGGTTGATTTTATTGTTCGTGGTTCAGAATTCAGCAGGGTGATAGAAATCTTCATCGATGGTGAAATAACTATAACCGCTGAGGAATGTGCATTAGTCAGCAGAGAGATTTGCAAACTGATTGATGAGAAAGAGTTACTCAAGTCCTATAGGCTTGATGTATCTTCTCCTGGAGTGGATAGACCATTAATCTATTTGCAGCAATTTCCGAAGCATATAAACAGGTTATTTGAAATAGAATTTAACGCATCCGGCACCTCTTCAACTTTCAAAGGAAGATTGATTTCAATTGAAGGTGAAGTTCTTACGTTTCAATCAGACAAAGAAATAAAATTAAGATTCCCGGACATTATCAACGCAAAAGTTTTAGTTAGTTTTAATTAAAGGAGATCTACTTAAATGAATCGCGAAATAGTTGAATCATTCGCCGATATGGTAAAAATGAAAAACATCGATAAAGATGTTTTAGCAGGCATTCTGGAGGATGTATTCACACTTTTGGTAAGAAAAAAATATGGTGAAGAAGCCAGATGTGATGTTGTTGTCAATATGGATCGCGGCGATATTGAAATCTATCTTGAGAGACAAATAGTTGAAGAAGTAACTGACCCCGCTACAGAGGTAAGCATTGAGGAAGTGAATCGTAAAGGGAACGAAGATGAACTGGAAGTTGGTGAAGATTATGTAGAGAAGATTGAACTGGTGTCACTTGGCAGAAGGCTGATTACTCTGGCAAAGCAGAGCCTTAATCAAAAAATTAGAGAGATCGAAAAGGATATTATTTATAATGAATACAATGAAATGGTTGGTGAAATTGTAGTCGGTGATATTTATCAGATAAGAAAGAATGATATACTCATCAATCATAATAAAAATGAACTAATGCTTCCACGGGATGAACAGATACCTTATGAAAGATATAAGAAGGGAGAAACTATAAGAGCGATTGTTAAAGAAGCAAGAAAAACCGGAAGCAGTCCGCAGATTATTGTTTCTAGAGCAGATAACATGTTCCTTAGAAGATTGTTTGAAATTGAAATTCCTGAAATCTATGATGGAATAATTGAAATAAAGGGAATTGCGCGAGAGCCCGGTGAAAGAGCAAAAATTGCAGTTGAATCTCAGGATGCACGAATTGATGCTGTTGGGGCTTGCGTTGGTATGAAAGGCGTAAGAATTCACGCAATAGTAAGAGAACTTAATAATGAAAATATAGACGTGGTTAATTATACTGATGATCCAACATTATATATTCAGAGATCTTTGGCTCCGGCTAAAATAAAACAAATTGAAGTTGACGAAGAAGCTAAAAAAGCAACGGTAATGGCTGACTCTGATCAGGTTTCATTAATAGTTGGACGTAATGGAGTTAACATTCGTCTTGCTATGAAACTAACCGGTTATGAAATAGATGTATTGCGTGAAGCAAAACCATTTGAGGAATACGAGGAAGATGTCGAGCTTATTGACTTGAAGGAAGAGCTTGGTGAAGAAGTTTACAATACTTTAATCAATAATCGATATGATACTGCATTGGAAGTATTAACTGCCGGTGCCGAAAAACTTATGGAAATAGAGGGCTTTGATGAAGAGAAAGTTAACACTATAATCGAGCTGCTGAAAGCTGAATTTGAAGAAGAAGAATAAAATTACCAAACTACATTTATGGCTGAAACTAAAGAAAAGAAAATAAGAATCTACAAGCTCGCTACTGAGTTTAATCTTTCTGCTGAATCTCTTGTTGAGTTTCTGAAAAGCAAAGGTTTTAAAGTTAAGAATCATATGTCCATTCTTGATGATGATATGATTACAGCAATAAGTGCCAATTACAAAAAAGATATTGAGAAAGCCGAACATCATTATAAAAAATTAGCTGAGTTTCATAAGAAACGAACTGAAAGAGCAAATAAGGATGCTGATGATGAAACTAAAGAGATTGATGTTCAGGAAGTGGCCGAGCCCGATGAAATTGTTGAACCCGAAACAATTATAAAGGCAACTGAAAAGGCAGTCGAAGAAGTGGCTCAGATTGAATCTGAGAAACAGGTAGGGGAATCTGGTGATGAACAAACTTCAGATATTAAAGATGAGAAAGAAAAACAAAGCAGAATTCCCAAAGCAAAGGGATTAAAAGTAATTGGCAAGATGGATCTTGATGAAAAGAAGAGGAAATTACCGGCCAAAGCTGATGGGCCAAAACCAAAACCCGAAGGTGAATCCGATGAAGCTTCTAAGAAAAAACGAAAACCAAGGATAAGAAAGAAAAAAGCCGAAGGTGCCGCTGATGATACTCCCGAAGCAAAAAAGAAAAAACGTGTAAGACGGTTCGAAGTTGATGAACGTGAAGTTAAGGAAGCTATCAGGAAAACACTTATGAGTATGGATGAAATGTCCGCTTCGGGTCGTGCTAGTGTAAGGAAAAGGAAAAGAAAAGAAAGAGAAGCGCTTGAGGAGAAAAAACTAGAGGAAAAATCTCTTACCGGTAAAGTATTAAAAGTTAATGAGTACATTTCTGTAAGTGAACTTGCAAATCTGATGAATGTTCCTGTTAGCGATGTTATTACCAAATGTATTGAACTCGGATTGATGGTATCTATCAATCAGCGGCTGGATGTTGAAACAATAACACTTGTGGCAGATGAATTTGAATTCGATATTGAACTTCAGGAAGAATACACATCTGATGCCGTTGAAGACAGTGATGATGAGATTGAAGAACTCCAATCCCGTTCTCCAGTTGTTACAATTATGGGTCATGTTGATCATGGAAAAACCTCCCTTCTTGATTATATAAGAAGAACAAACGTTGTTGCCGGTGAGTCCGGCGGAATCACACAGCACATCGGTGCATATAAGGTTGAGCTTGATAATGGACGCTCTATCACTTTTCTCGATACTCCTGGTCACGAAGCATTTACTGCGATGCGCGCGCGCGGAGCTCAGCTTACAGATATCGTTGTTCTTGTCGTTGCTGCTGATGATGCAGTGATGCCCCAGACGATCGAAGCAATCAATCATGCACAGGCTGCCGGTGTTCCGATTGTTGTTGGAATAAATAAAATTGATAAAACAGGTGCAAATCCTGAAAGGTTGAAACAGCAGTTAGCCGATAGGAATATTCTTGTTGAAGAATGGGGTGGTAAATATCAGTCAGTGGAAATATCAGCAAAGCACGGAACAAACGTTGATCAGCTGATGGAAAAAATTCTTCTTGAAGCAGAAGTACTTGATCTTAAAGCTAATCCTGATAGATTAGCACGTGGTGTTGTAGTTGAATCTGAACTTGATAAAGGAAAAGGAATTACAGGAACAATATTAGTCCAGAAGGGCACATTGAAAATTGGTGATCCGTTTATAGGTGGTATTTATCAGGGTAAAGTTCGCGCTATGTTCGATGAAAGAGGAAACAAAGTGGCAGAAGCACCACCAGCCACTCCGGTTTTGGTTCTTGGATTTGAAGGGCCACCCCAGGCAGGTGATTCATTTGTTGTTGTAGAATCTGAAAGAGTTGCCAGGGAAATTGGAATAAAGAGACAGCAGCTAAAACGTGAACAAGATCAGAAACAAATTCATCATCTTACTCTGGATGAAATAGCAAAGCAGATAAGTATTGGTGGAGTTAAAGAACTCCCGCTGATTGTAAAAGGTGATGTTGATGGTTCTGTTGAAGCTCTTGCTGATTCATTGCTGAAGTTGTCGACCGAGGAAGTTATTATAAAAGTAATTCATAAAGGAGTTGGTGGAATATCAGAAAGTGATGTTCTTCTTGCTGATGCTTCGAGAGCAATTATAATTGGATTTCACGTAAGGCCAAACCTTAACGCAAGAAAGCTTGCTGAAAAACAGCATGTCGATATTCGTCTTTACAGTGTTATTTATAATGCCATAAATGAAGTCAGATCTGCATTGGAAGGATTATTATCACCGATTATTTCAGAAGAAGTTACTGCAACACTTGAAGTTAGAGATATATTCAAAGTGCCGAAATTTGGAACAGTGGCCGGATGTTATGTACTTGAAGGAAAGATTTCACGCAGCAATAAGCTACGATTGATCAGGGAAGGAATTGTTATATTCGATGGAGATATTGGTACGTTGAAGAGATTTAAAGATGATGCTAAGGAAGTCGATGCTGGCTACGAATGCGGATTGAATATTGCAAATTATAATGATGTTAAAGTCAGTGATATTATAGAATCATATAAACTAATAGAAACAAAGAAAACCTTATCGTAAAATATTTATCATTCTAAAAACACCAGCGTAAAAATCATGTCTTCACATAGAGTCGATAAAGTTGAGAAATTAATTAAAGAACAGATTAGCTATATCCTGCTTCACAAGATGCCTGATGATGATCTCGGTTTTATTACTGTAACAAATCTTAAGGTAAGCGCTGATTTAAAAATAGCAAAGGTTTATCTCTCTGTTCTTCAGAAGGAAAGAAGAGACTTTGTTCTTAAAAAAATCAATTCGCGTTTGGGGCATATCAGAACAGAGCTTGCCCACAGGATCAGAATAAAGTTTGTCCCTGAGTTAAAATTTTTCATTGATGACACACTCGATTACGTTGAAAAGATAGAAGGATTGATTAATGAAATTCACAAGCAGAATAATAACCAATCGAACACTTGATCTTTCCAATGCAGATTTTTCCGAAGGTGAAATAATTTTAATCGATAAACCTTCCGGCCCTACTTCTTTCCAGGTTGTGAGCAAGATTAGAAAAATTACAGGTGTTAAGAAAGTTGGTCATTCAGGAACTCTTGATCCGAAAGCCAGCGGATTGATGATCGTTTGTACCGGGAAGAAAACAAAAGAGATGGATCGTTTCATAAATTTGAATAAAACATATTCCGGAGTTATCAGGTTAGGTTTGAGTTCGCCCTCAATGGATACTGAAACCGAATGTACCGAAATTCCTTTGCCGGAAGATATTGATGAGAATAAAATTCTTGAAGTGCGTGATGGTTTTTTAGGTGAAATTGAACAAATACCTCCGATGTATTCGGCAGTTAAAGTTGGAGGAAAAAAACTTTATAACCTGGCGAGAAAAGGGAAATCAATTAATCGTGAACCGAGAAAGATTTTTATTGAAAAATTTGAGATTAATAAAATTGATTTACCGGATATTCATTTTACAATAACTTGTTCAAAAGGGACATTCATAAGGGTTATCGCTGATGACTTTGGTAGAAAACTTAATACCGGTGGAATATTGTTCGAATTAAGAAGAACGGGAATCGGCGAATTTCAGGTTGATGATGCATTTACTATTGACAGCTTTTCAAAAAAATTTATAGCTCAAATAGCTTCTTAAAATGCATTATTCAAGTATTAAATATCAGCACAAAACTTTTATTTCGAAGTGGATTATTATAAATTTACACCCTTTTGATAAGGCTATTTAAGATGAAGATAATAAAGGATTTAGCGGAAATAAGATGGGATCAAAACACTGTAATTACTCTTGGAACTTTTGATGGCCTTCACCTTGGTCATCAGCAGATTGTTGATACGGTTGTGCAAAAATCACGTCAATCTGCCGGAAGGAGTTTCCTGATCACCTTTGAGCCCCATCCCAGGAAGATCATCCCTGGCAGAAACGATGTTAAGATATTAAGCACTCTTGAAGAAAAGGTTGTAATTCTAGAAGAACTTGGAATGGAAAGTTTATTTGTAATTAATTTTACAACAGAATTTTCAAGGCAGAGCCCGGAAGAGTTTGTGGAAAAATATCTTGTTAAAGGAATAGGTTTGAGAGAAGTTGTTATTGGTTATGACCATCATTTTGGGAAAGAAAGAGACGGCAACTTTGAACTTCTTCAGAGGCTGGGTAACAAACATAATTTTTCTGTCACTCTTATTCCGGAGTACTCGGTTAATGGCGAAACTGTGAGTAGTACTAAGATAAGAATTGCTCTTCTTGCCGGGGACGTTCTTAAAGCTGGTAAAATGCTTGGCAGGAATTACTCATTTAAAGGTACGATAGTTCACGGTGACGGAAGAGGAAGACAGCTAGGATTTCCAACTGCAAACCTTGCGGTTGATAATGAAGACAAGCTTATTCCGGCAAAAGGAATTTATGCTGCTGAATGTGTTGTTGAAAATGAAAAACATTTTGGGTTGTTAAGTCTTGGAAGCAGACCAACATTTCATAAAGATGGAGAGATTATTCCTGAATTTTACATCTTTGATTTTGACAAGGATATTTATGATGAAGTTATGCAAGTGAATATGGTAGAGAAAATCCGGGATGAAGAGAAATTCAATTCCGTGGATGAGTTAATTACCCGGATGAAAAAAGACGAAGAGATCGGAAGAAAAATTTTAAGTAAACAAATTAATTAATCCCGGTTGTTCCGCCTTAAGGTGGATTGTTTCTGGGGTTACATCGTATAACTAATTATAAGGATTAAATTAAATGACAAAAGAAGAAAAAGCCGATATCATTAAAAAGTACGGCGGAAATGAAAAAGACTCTGGTAAAACAGAAGTACAGGTTGCTCTTATCACAAAAAGATTAAATGACCTGACAGAACACTTCGACAAACATGCAAAGGATCATCATTCAAGAAGAGGATTGATGATGATGGTTGGTAAAAGAAGAAGGCTCCTTGATTATCTGGCTAAAAAAGATATTGAGAGATACAGAGCAATAATTAAAGATTTGAACATTAGAAAGTAAGGAATTTGAAATGATAGTTAAAAAGGAAGTTGAAATAGGTGGCAAAATATTTTCCATCGAAACGGGGAGATATGCAAGACAAGCTAACGGTGCAGTTATGGTTCGCTACGGTGACACTATGGTTCTTGTTTCTGCAGTTGCATCAACAGAAGCAAAAGAAAATCAGGACTTCTTTCCTTTGCAGGTTGAGTACAGAGAAAAGACATCTGCCGCAGGAAAATTTCCAGGCGGATTTATTAAAAGGGAAGGAAGACCTACTGAAAAAGAAATACTCAGTTCGAGATTGATTGACAGACCAATCAGACCACTATTCCCTGAAAACTTTATGAACGAAACACAGGTAGTAGCATTCGTACTTTCGTACGATGGTCAGAATGATGCAGATGTTCTTAGTGCAATAGGAGCTTCGGCCGCATTAACAATTTCTGATATTCCATTCGATGGGCCGATCGCAGAAGTCCGTGTTGGCAGAATCAACGGGCAATTGATTGTGAACCCCACTCACGCAGAAATCGAACAAAGTGATCTTGAACTTATCGTAGCAGGGACAAGCGATTCGATTATAATGGTTGAGGGCGAATCAAAAGAAGTAAACGAAGACGATTTATTAAATGCTCTCAGATTTGCTCAGGCTGAAATAAAAAAACTTGTTCAGCTTCAAAATGAATTGAGAAGTGAAGTAGGAAAAAATAAGTGGGAGATCAATGAGAAAGAAATTGATCCTGAATTAAAAAAAGAAGTGCTTGAACTTGCTGGTGAAAAGTATAAAGAAATTGTGCATTCAGTTCTTACAAAAGATGAAAGATCAACCAGGAATAAACTACTTCAGGAAGAAGTTAACCTGGCACTTGCGGAAAGATTTCCTGAGCAGGAGAAAGTAATTGCTTCAATTCTTCACGATCTGGAAAAAGAATTAATGCGGGAAAGAATTCTTACAGAAGGCATTCGCCTTGATGGAAGAAACACCACTCAAATCAGACCAATTACAGTAGAACTTGGTTTATTACCTCGTACTCATGGTTCTGCTTTGTTCACCAGAGGCGAAACTCAAAGTTTAACAACAGTAACTCTCGGAACTAAAAACGACGAGCAGATAATTGATGGCCTTCGTGAAGAATATACAAAAAGATTTATGCTCCACTATAACTTTCCGCCGTTTAGTGTGGGTGAAGTTGGAAGAATGACAGGCGTAGGCAGAAGAGAAATCGGGCACGGCAACCTCGCTGAAAGAGCTTTAAAGATGGTTCTTCCGGGCGAAGAAGTTTTTCCATACACCGTGCGTGTTATTTCAGATATTCTTGAGTCGAATGGTTCTTCCTCGATGGCAACTGTTTGTGCCGGTTCTCTTTCGATGATGGATGCAGGAGTCGGAATATCTAAAGGTGTCGCTGGGATTGCAATGGGTTTGGTTAAAGAAGGTGACAGGTTCGCCATTCTTTCTGATATTCTTGGAAACGAAGATCATCTTGGGGATATGGATTTCAAAGTTGCAGGTACTATAGATGGAATAACTGCATTCCAGATGGATATTAAAATCCAGGGAATATCCTTTGAGATAATGGAAAAAGCCTTGCAGCAGGCGCGTGATGGCCGACTTCATATTCTTGGGATAATGAACCAGTCAATTGGGCAAGCACGTGAACAACTTTCTGAATTTGCACCACGATTAATCTCAATGAAGGTAGAACAGGATCAAATCGGATTAATAATTGGTCCCGGTGGAAAAACAATACAGGGAATGCAGAGATTGTTTGGCGTTGAGATAAATATTGAAGAAGATGGAACAGTAAATATTGCATCACCAAATAAAGAGAATGCAGTAAAGTGTAAAGAGTATATCAAGAAGATGACAGCCACACCTGAAATTGGAGAAATTTACGAAGGTGTTATTACCAAACTGATGGATTTCGGTGCATTTGTTGAAATACTTCCCGGCAAAGAAGGGTTGCTGCATATCTCTCAGATTGACAACAAGAGAGTTGAAAAAGTTAGTGATTATTTTAAAACCGGAGATAAGGTTACCGTTAAGCTGTTAAAAATTGAAAATGGTAAGTTCTCTCTTAGTAGAAAAGAATTGTTAAAAGATGAAGGCAGCAAGAAGGACAAAACTTCCAACAATTAACCTTCAACAAAATATTATTTATTAATAGAATTTTTCGTAATTAATTTTAGCCGAAAAGCTCGATATGCAGATAGAAATATTTTTCATTAATACGTTTTTAGCTTTACTTAGCCTGATGTTTTCGGCAGAGCATCAAAAAATGCATAAGAGTTTTTTGTTTTTTAAAAGATTTTCGATGAAATATTTAATTTCATTAAGTGAGTTTGTACCAAATGGTAAAAGAAATTATTATCAACTCCACTTCCTCGCAAACACGCGTTGCTATTACGGAAGATGGAAACTTAGCTGACTTTTTTGTAGACTACCCTGAAAACCGACGTATGGTGGGGGACATATATCTTGGAAGAATTGCAAGAGTACTTCCCGGAATTCGTGCTGCATTTATAGATATCGGAATGAAGCACGATGCCTTTCTTCATTTTTCAGACATTGGTGAAAGAACACAGCAGCTGCAGGATATGCTGGGAGATGAAGATACTGATATTGATGATGAAGAAGATTCAAACGGAAGTGTTCCCACTCAAACTAAACCAGAATCGAAGAGGGTCGAACCACAAATTCCAACCTTAAAAAAAGGTCAGGAAATTCTCATCCAGATTATTAAAGAACCGGTAAGTAACAAAGGTGTGCGTGTAACTTCATCGGTTTCACTTCCTGGCAGATTCTGCGTGCTACTCCCTTATGATAACAAGGTTGGAATATCTAAGAAAATTTATGACTTCAAGGAACGTAGAAGACTTCGTTACATTGCCAGGCAAATCGTACCTGAGAATTACGGATTGATCATAAGAACAGTTGCACAGAAGCAGGATGAAGAAATCCTTAAAGATGATTTGAAAAATCTTATGAAAACCTGGGAAAAGATTGAGAAGGAAGCAAAAACAAAAAATCCTCCTGCACTTGTATACCAGGATTTAAACACAACAGTTAGCGTTATACGTGATCTTTTCAATGCCGATATTTCAAAAATATTTGTTGATTCCAAAAAACTTCATAAAGAAGTAAAAAATTATCTTGAGCTTGTTCAGCCAGCAATAGCTGAGAAGGTTGAACTGTATAAATCTACTTACGGCATATTTAACACCTTCAAAATAGACGAGCAAATTAAAACACTTATGGGAAGAAAAGTTACTTTGCCCAGCGGTGGTTATCTTATCATTGAACATACCGAAGCAATGGTTGTTATTGATGTGAACAGTGGAAAGTATGCAAAGAGTAAAGACCAGGAATCGAATTCACTCAAAACAGATCTTGAAGCATCAAGAGAAATAGCACGTCAGTTGAGACTGAGAGATATAGGGGGAATTATTGTGATAGATTATATTGATCTCGAAGATGACAAGAACCGGAAAAAGGTTTATGATGAATTGAAGAAAGAATTCAGGAAAGACAGAGCGAAGGTATCTATTTTACCAATGTCAGATTTTGGATTAATTCAAATTACCAGACAAAGAATTCGACAAAACATCGTTCAAGCAATAAAAGAGGTCTGTCCCGAATGTCATGGAACAGGACTATTAACAAAAAGCTCTCATCTTGTTTATGATCTTGAAAGCTGGCTGAAAAATTTCAGAAGAAAATCAAGGGAAAGAAGTATCATTCTAAAATCTCATCCATCCACAGTTGCAAAAATCAGGGAAGGAAAGATTAAGTCATTATTCAAGCTTCAACTTAAATATTTTGTTAAAATTACATTGAGGGAAGATGCAAGTCTTTCCGCCGATGCTTTTGAATTCTATTCTGCCAAAACCGGGCATGATTTAACGAGAGAATTTGATTAGTTTTAATTATATAATAATCTGAAATTGGAGTAAAACTATGAAGTTTTTCATTGATACAGCAAACATCGAAGAAATAAAAGAAGCAGCAACACTTGGTATTCTTGATGGTGTAACAACAAATCCTTCTCTTGTATCAAAGGAAGGTAAAGATTTTAGAAAACTACTTGATGAAATCCTGAAAATTGTTGATGGTCCTGTAAGCGCTGAAGTCATTTCCACAGATTACGAAGGCATGCTTAAAGAAGGACGAGACCTTGCAAAAATACATAAAAACATTGTTGTGAAAATTCCTCTGATTAAAGAAGGACTTAAAGCCTGTAAAACACTCACAAGTGAAGGAATAAAAGTAAACGTTACTCTCTGCTTTTCACCAACTCAAGCAATTCTGGCAGCCAAAGCCGGTGCAACTTATATCAGTCCCTTTGTAGGTAGGCTCGATGATATCAGCACAAGCGGGATGGACTTAATTTCACAGATAGTCCAGATTTACAGGAATTATAATTACAAAACTGAGATTTTGGTTGCGAGTGTTAGGCATCCGTTGCATGTTGCAGAGGCTGCTCTTATGGGAGCTGATGTTTGCACAATTCCTTTTGATGTAATTAAAAAGATGTTCAATCATCCGCTGACTGATATCGGACTTGAAAAATTTCTTAGTGATTGGAAAAAACTTAAATAGTTAACTAGAAACTTTTACTTGTACTATTTCAATGTGGCATTTAAATGAAAAAAACTACATTTAACAATATTCATAAAAAACTTGGGGCAAAGTTAGTTGAGTTTGCTGGCTACGAAATGCCTATACAGTATTCTTCAATAATAGCCGAACACAAAGCTGTTCGTGATTCGGTCGGAGTTTTTGATGTATCTCATATGGGTGAAGTATTTATCAAAGGGGACAAGACACTCGATTTTGTTCAGCATATAACTATTAACGATGCATCAAAACTTTTTCCGGGAAGAGTACAGTACTCTGCAATGTGTTATCCTGATGGGGGCATTGTTGACGACCTTCTTGTTTACAGATTATCTGATAAAGAATTTTTGCTAGTTATTAACGCATCTAATATTGATAAAGATGTTAGCTGGATGAAAGAGAACAATAAATTTGGTGTATCAATTGATAATAGAAGTGATGAATATTCTCTACTTGCTATCCAGGGACCAAACTCAGGTGAAGTTCTCAAAAAATTGTTTCCAAACATGCCTGAGCTTGAATACTATCACTTTACAAAAGGAAAAGTTGCCGGCATTGATATGATTATTTCAAGAACAGGATATACTGGGGAAGTAGGTTACGAACTTTATTTCACAGGTATTGTGTCTGAAGCTGAAAAAGTATGGGAAGAAGTGTTCAAAGCTGGGAAAGAATTCGATATTCAACCGGTTGGACTTGCCGCCCGTGATTCACTTCGGCTTGAGATGGGATATTGTCTGTATGGAAATGATATTGATCAAACTACAAATCCAATTGAAGCTGGACTTGGGTGGATCACAAAAACTGATAAAGGAGAATTTTTAGGAAAGGATGCAATTTTAAAAGTTAAGCAGGAAGGACCTACTCGAAAACTTGTTGCAATGATTTCGGATGAAAAAACTTTCCCAAGAAAAGGATATGATATAACTGCAGAAGGTAAAAAAGTAGGTGCAATTACAAGTGGGACAGTCAGCCCAGTATTGGAAAAACCAATTGCGCTTGGTTATGTAAATAAACCGTTAAACTCAGCAGGGAGTAAAGTAGCATTTAAAATAAGAGATAAAGAATTTCCTGCAGTAGTTACAAAACTTCCATTTGTTAAAAAGTAAACCCAAAATGAAACTTGACGTTCTATTTTCGCCCGTTCAAGCAGATGAGCTTTTTTTTACAGGGAAAACCACTGTTGTTATCGATGTTCTGCGTGCTTCATCAACAATAATTACAGCCTTAACGAATGGTGCTAAAGAAGTCGTACCAGTTGGTACGGTTGAATTTGCCGTAAAAGTTTCAGGAGGAATATTTGGTGGTCAGACCCTTCTTGGTGGTGAACGTAATACTAAAAAAATTGAGGGTTTTGCTTTAGGTAATTCTCCATCTGAGTATACAAAAGAAATTGTTTCGGGTAAATCAATAGTTTTTTATTCTACAAATGGTTCACGTGCAATCGTAAAAGCAAAGTATTCTGCAAATCTTTTCGTTTGTTCATTTAATAATTTAAGGGCTCTTGCAAAACAATTAATAAAGTTGAATGAGGATGTTATTATTCTTTGTTCAGGAAATAATAATTTTTTCAGTCTTGAAGATTCCGTCTGTGCAGGAAGTATGATTAGTGAGCTGTTCAGCGTGAATAAATATATAGAGCTTACAGATTCTTCAATCAGTGCGATGACTTTGTTTAGATCTTTTGGAAAAAATATTTTCAAGACATTAAGTGAGACAGATCACGGCCGGCTTCTAATTGAAAATGGCTTCAAAGATGACCTGAAAGCTTGTTCTGAACTTGATAGCACAGAAGTAATTCCTTTTTATTCTGGTAACGTTCTTAAAGTGTTACAATAATCGTTGATATCAGAATGGCTAAAAAGAAAAAAAACGGAAAAGACAAAGGAAATGGTTCTGGCAAAAACTATTTCAGTTTCTCTTCTGAAAAGAAGAAAAGAATTGTTGGAATATTTTTAATTCTGTTTTCCGTATTTCTTTTTCTCTGTATAATTTCTTACAGCAGGAAAGACGAAGTCCTACTAACCAATTCAATTATTTCCGGTGTTGAAACTCATAACTGGCTCGGTATTATCGGCGCACATTTTTCTTATTTCTTCATTCAATCGACAATCGGTTACTTCTCAATAATATTCCCGGCAACAATGTTTTTATGGGGAGTTTCTTTCTTTAAAAAATTTACTTTCAAGACTCTGATTCACACAACGAACTTTTTCTTAATAATGGGGCTTACACTTGCTTCATTCTTTGGAGTGATGAATGCTGGACTTGATTTTTTGCCCGGAACAAAAGAACTAAGGGGAAATATCGGTGATTATCTTGGTAGCTGGCTGAGCAGTTTGCTCGGAACCGCTGGAAGTATTCTGTTTCTGCTTTTTGTTTCTGCAACTGTTCTCATCTTTGCATTCGATGTTAAAATTGAAAACATATTTCACTTCATAAAGAATATGTTTGCTTCCGATGCAGGGAGTAAAATAAAAATTGTGAAGAAGGAAGATGATACTTCAAATCTTGAAAAAATCAAGAGGCTGGGTAAAGAAAAGAAAAAACCTTTTGTCACAGTTGAAGAAGATATTACCGCAGAAGAATTAATGGGAGAAGAAGAAGCACAAACTCAAATTAAAATTATCAGAAAAGCTGAAACGGAAATAATGAAGGAAAATGAAATATCAGTCAGCGATAGGAAAAAAGTGGATCTGGAAAAGACAGGCGAACTGCCAGCCGAAAGAAATGTAGATGATGAAGAAGGAAAGCTTCCTGATCCGTGGGAAGAAGATTTGGATTATAAACTCCCCGGCCTTGAGTTGCTTCAACAATCTGTTGCGGAAGACATTAAAGTCGCTGAAGACGAGTTAACGAGGAATGCCGAACTACTTAAGGAAAAGCTGAAACTTTTTGATATTGAAATTCAGAATATTTCTGTTACTCCTGGACCAGTCGTTACTCTTTATGAAATTGTTCCTGCACCGGGAGTTAAAATAAGTAAGATTGTTGGTTTAGAGAATGATATTGCTTTAGCTCTTGCTGCAAGAGGAATAAGAATTATTGCCCCCATTCCGGGCAAAGGTGCCATCGGAGTTGAAATTCCAAATGCTGAAGCTGCAATTGTAAATGCACGTTCAGTACTTGGTAAGATTAAGGAATCAAAAATGCAATTGCCGTTATCACTCGGCAAAACAATCAGCGGCGATGTTTACCTTACAGACCTTTCTCTCATGCCTCACCTTCTGATTGCCGGATCAACCGGCTCGGGAAAAAGTGTAGGCATAAATATGATAATCAGCAGCTTGCTGTATTCAAAAATTCCTGCAGATATTAAATTCATTCTAGTAGATCCTAAAAAGATTGAACTATCATTTTACAATAAATTAAGAAGACACTACCTTGCTGTTTCTCCTGACATTGAAGAAGAAATAATAACAGTACCTCAGAATGCTGTTCTTATGCTAAAGTCTGTTGAAATTGAAATGGAAAAAAGATACGACCGTTTGGCAAAGGCTGGTGTAAGAAATGTAGTCGACTATAATAAGAAAATTGATAACCCAAAAACAAAGCCTCACGACAGTGAATCAATTAAGCATCATCATCTTCCATATCTTATTGTAATTATTGATGAACTTGCAGATTTGATGATTACTGCGGGAAGGGAAGTTGAAGAACCAATTACCAGGCTGGCTCAACTTGCCCGGGCAGTTGGAATTCATCTTGTACTCGCAACTCAAAGACCATCTGTGAATGTAATTACAGGATTAATTAAAGCTAACTTTAGCTCCAGGATTGCTTATCAGGTTGCAACAAAAATTGATTCACGAACAATCCTAGATATGAACGGTGCAGAACAGTTGCTTGGAAGAGGTGATATGTTGTTTCTTCCAACAGGTTCTCCTAAACCTATACGAATGCAGAATGCTTTTATTTCTACTGATGAAGTAGAGAGCTTAACTAATTATGTTTATTCTCAGCCATCATATTCAAAACCATATTATTTGCCTTCAATATTTGATAAGAAAAAAAGTTCTTCTTCCGGATTATCTGCAGATCTTGATCCGATGTTTGAGGAAGCTGCCCGGGTGATAGTTCGTCATCAGCAGGGCTCCGTTTCACTTTTGCAGAGAAAATTAAAATTAGGATATTCACGTGCTGCAAGAATTGTTGACCAGCTTGAAGATGCAGGAATTGTTGGTCCAAATGACGGGAGCAAGGCAAGACAGGTATTAGTTGAAAATGATGAACAGCTTGAAACAGTTTTACGAACACTTTAGGAAGGAAAGAAAATGCGAATCAAATCACTTTTTATATGCATTACTTTAGTATTTATTCTTAATAATACTTTTGCACAAGAAAATGCACAGACGGTTTTAGAAAATATCCAGAATAAATTCAATACAATCGATGATCTGTCAGCCGAATTAACTCAGCTAGTCAATGGTACCGTTAATCTTAAAGGAAAAATCTATTTTAAAAAAGAGAATAGTTTAAGATTTGAATTCAAAAATATTTTGATTGTATCTGATGGCAAGACTTCCTGGAGTTACAATCAAAAAGATGATAAAGTGATTATTACAGATTACGAAAGAGAAGGAAACAAAATTCTTTCAATCCGGCAGATCATTTTTGATTATCCTCAGGATTGTGATTTAAGCACTTTTGAGTCCGAAGGTAACACTGTACTTGAGTTAATTCCTAAAGAAGACGCATCCAGTTTTAGTTCGATAAAACTTTTTATTGATGGAGACAATCTTATAACCAAAGCATTGATTGACGATCCTGCCTCCGGTGAAATAAGGGTAGATCTTTCTAACTACCAACTGAACAAAAACCTGCCAGATAGTTTTTTCCAATTTTCTCCAACTGAAGGAAGCAAGGTTATTGACCTCAGATAACTTAAAAAAAATACCAGCCTTAAGAGGACTCTTAAATTTTTTGTTATCGGTCGGTCTGGCTGTAATATTCCTTTACCTTGCATTCTCTGATGTTAATTTCGGTGAAGTAATGAAATTAGTATCTCAGGCATCTATTATTTGGGTGATAATTTTTTCTGCTTCAATAATGTTGGGCCACTATGTCCGTGCACTACGATGGAAATATATATTGTATTCCGTAAAACCTGATGTTAAAATGTGGAACCTTTTCGGTGCTTTGATGATTGGATATGGTGTTAATTGTGTAACCCCAAAGCTTGGCGAAGTAACACGTGCAATTATGATAGGCAGGTATGAAAATCTTTCGAGATCCTCAATGTTCGGAACAGTTATAGTTGAAAGAGTAATTGATATTATTTCTTTAGGTGCTGCAGTACTCATTTCTGCATTCATCTGGAGTGCAAGCCTCTATGTAACTTTCCCCTGGCTTGAAGTAACACTCTACATTTCTGCAATCGCACTTGTTGTGGTTCTAGTGATGATTTATTTGTCTGTAAAGTTTAAAGAAAAATTTTACAGCTACTTCACAAAGATTATCGGTAAATTTTCTCAAAAACTTGCAGAACGGCTTGGATACATTTTTGAGATGTTGATACAGGGATTTACAACTTTGAAGGGAACAAAAAACTATGTGCTTACTTTTTTAACATCGGTAATAATTCTTTTAATTTATGCACTTACTTCCTACATTGGATTTTTTATGCTTAATATGCAGTCAGAGCACATCGTAACTTTCAAAATGGGTTGGATTTTAATGAGCATTAGTGCAATCGGTGTAGTAATTCCAACTCCCGGTTCAACTGGCTCCTATCACGCACTTGCAAAAAACACTCTTGTTTTACTTTTTGGATTTGGCGACACTATCAGTGCAGCATATGCATTTCTTACTCACATCATCTCTTACTTTTTATTTATTATAGTTGCATTAATTATGTACTTCGCTCTTAATAGACAGCATACTAGTATATTCAATCTTTTAAAAACAAACTCTGATGACCAATGAAAAAAATTATATGGATTCTAACAATAATAATAGTAACAAAATTTTCTTTTGCTCAAACCGAAATTAAAGGTACAATGGGTATTAATTTTATTAGTATACCTTCAGCGCAGGATTATATTAATCAAAATCATGCACCAAACGATGCCCAGCTAAATACATTTAATACTGCAGTTATTTTTAGTGGCGAAGTCGGATATTTTTTTAACAAAAAATTTGAGATGAGCATTGAAATTCCATATCAAATTTATTCTTATACTACAATTGATAAAACAGGTGCTGGGCAATACGATTTATATTATGATTCATTTCAGCCATCAGTAATGGCTTACTATGTTCTCTCAGGAACCGGGTATAATTTTAAATTTGGTGGAGGCATCGGCCCACGCTTTATTTATGTGACGGAAGAAGTAAAATGGCAGGGAACGGAGGACAAATATTCGTCAATTGGATTTGGCTGTCTCTTAAGGATTGAAGCAAACACTGCCTTATCAGAAAATTTGTATGCTAATATTGGTGGGGATTTAAGATATGATGTAAATGGTGAACCTGAAGATAATAACGGTGAAAAGATAAAAAATATAGTAAATAATAATGAATTCGTAAATTTTAATTCATTCTCGGTGGGCATAAAGCTCGGTATCTCCTACTTAATTGGGGGAACCAATTGAGCTTATTTGAAGCTATCCTCCTTGGAATAATACAAGGTTTATCTGAGTTTCTTCCAATAAGCAGTACCGGACATGTTACTATTGCTGGAAAACTTTTAGGTCTTGTTTCGGATCAGAATCCGGAAAGCTGGACGTCCTTTATTGCTATTATACAACTTGGAACAATGGCTGCAGTTCTTGTGTATTTTGCGAGGGATATCTTTTTAATAGTAAGGGACTTTTTAAAAGAAAATCTGTTTAATAGGAAAAAATATTCAGATCAGACTTTAAACTCGCGACTTGGATGGCTTGTAATCATCGGCACTATTCCGGTTGTTATAATTGGAATTGCATTCAAAGATATTATAGAAGGTGCTTTAACAAAGAATCTTTACGTAATAGCTTTTAGCTTAATTGGACTTGCAATCATATTAGCCATTGCCGAAAAAGTAGCAAGCTTTAAAAAAGATTTAAAGGATATCTCAGTTAAAGATTCATTCCTGATTGGAATTGCACAGGCATTTGCATTAATTCCTGGTTCATCACGTTCAGGGACTACAATAACAGGAGGTTTATTTTTAGGATTGAAAAGAGATGTAGCAGCACGATTTTCTTTTCTGTTAAGCATTCCTGCTGTGTTTGCGAGCGGAGTTTTACAATTATATGAAGCTATGAAGTTTGTTGATCAATCGATGGTTGTTAACATTATTGTAGCAACTATTGTTTCGGGGATAAGCGGATACCTTGCAATTGATTTCCTTTTAAAATTTTTAAAAAAGCATTCAACATTCATTTTTATTTTTTACAGAATAGCTTTAGGAATTTTAATTTTAGTCTTATTATTAAACAATATCATTCAACCATAAAGGAGTAATACTATGAAACAAATAATGATCATGTTAATGATTACACTTGGCATCTGGGCCTGTAATGCGCAGGATGATGAGAAAGTTGATACAACAAAAAATCAATCAAAAACAGAAAGTAAGGAAATGACAGTAGCAGTTATAAAAACTAATATGGGTACAATTGAGATTGAGCTGTTCGCAGACCAAACTCCTAAAACTGTTGAAAACTTTGTGGATCATGCAAAAAAGGATTACTACAACGGAGTAATATTCCACCGAGTAATTCCAAACTTTATGATTCAGAGCGGTGATCCAACTGGTACTGGAAGAGGCGGAGAAAGCATCTGGGGAAAACCTTTTGCAGATGAAATTGTTTCACCACTTGTATTCGATGAGCCGGGTATACTGGCAATGGCAAATTCTGGTCCGAATACAAACGGCAGTCAGTTTTTTATCACTGTTGCTCCAACAACCTGGTTAAACGGAAACCATACTATTTTCGGAAAAGTTATTGAAGGAATGGATATTGTATACGAAATCAGCAAAGTTCAAACCTCTAAACCAGGTGATAAACCATTAAAAGATGTTGTAATGGAATCAGTGACAATAGAAACCAGAGAGACAAAATAATTTAATTGTAGCCGCATCTTTTATGATGCGGTTTTTGTTTTATAGAGATGGTACATAGCGAAACTAAACAGGAATTCTTCTCATCCCGCTGGGCACTAATTATCGCCACAATTGGAATTGCTGTAGGCACTGGAAACATCTGGCGTTTCTCCAGAATTGTTGCACAGAACGGCGGCGGTTCTTTTCTCATTCCCTGGGTAATATTTCTATTAATCTGGTCTGTACCGTTAATCATTGCGGAATTTGCAATTGGCAAAACATCACGAATGGGACCCGTTGGTGCTATCGCAAAAACAGCTGGTAACAAATTTAGCTGGATGGGTGCATGGATTGTTTTTGTATCTACTGCAATTATGTTCTATTATTCAGTGGTAACAGGATGGTGCATAAGATATTTTTTCTCAGCAACTTCAGGAAATTTATTCAACACTTCTGAGCATTTAACTTACTGGAATGAATTTGCTTCAAGCTACCAGCCCGTGCTTTTTCATTTCATTGCAATGTTTCTTGTTGCACTTGTCGTAACCAGAGGAATTACAAAAGGAATTGAAAGAGTTACAAAGCTTCTTGTTCCTTCATTGCTTGTAATTCTTTTGATTCTTTTCGTGCGTGCGATAACTCTTCCTAATGCAATAGAGGGAATAAAATATTTTTTCACGCCTGATATAAATGTAATATTGGATTATAAAGTTTGGCTGAATGCACTTACGCAAAATGCTTGGGATACCGGTGCTGGTTGGGGACTGATTCTAACTTATGCAATCTATATGAAAAAGAAGGAGGACATTTCTCTGAACGCAGCATTAATTGGATTCGGAAACAATAGTGTCTCACTAATTGCAGGCATCACGATATTCTCTACAGTTTTTGCACTAAGCTCAGTTGATGCGATGCAGCAAGTTTCCCAATCTGGTCCTGCAAATACTGGCTTGACCTTCATTTATTTGCCGGTTTTATTTACCAAACTTTCTGAGAGCATTTTGATTAATACTTTATTCGCTTCTTTATTTTTTCTTGCATTATTTTTCGCAGCATTCACTTCATTAATTTCGATGGTAGAATTATCAACCAGAACCCTAATTGACTTTGGAATTAATAGGAAAAAAGCCATTGTCATAATAGCCTCAATGGGATTTCTGCTCGGTATTCCCTCTGCATTGGATATGAATTTTCTTGCAAACCAGGATTGGGTTTGGGGCGTCGGATTAATTCTTAGTGGTGCATTTATTTCGTTTTCAATTATACGATATGGAGTTGACAAATTCCGAACAGAAATAATTAACGGTTATGGCAGTGATGTGAAGATTGGCAAATGGTATAATTTTGCAATTGGTATTTTAGTCCCGATACAAGTTATTGTGTTAATAAGCTGGTGGCTTATTTCATCTATTGGCTGGGATGCAGAATGGTGGAATCCCTTCCATGTAGAAAATTTTGGAACGGTCATTTTTCAGTGGATTTTAGTTCTATCAGTTTTCATCCTAATTAACAAATTATTAATAAAGCACACTTTAAAAAATAGTTTAGTAGAAAAATGAATAATAAATCGGTTAAACTGATAATATGAACCTAGTCACAATAATAACAATGATATGTGTTTTAGGATTAGTCTGGGGAGGTTTAATATTTTTTATCAGCAAAGCATTTAAGCATGAAAAATTGAAGCTAAAAAATGGCAAAGAGTAGAGCACCATCAATTCTCGAAGCGATAGCTGAAATAAAGAAACGGAAGTTTAAGCCCGTTTATTATTTCTTTGGGGAAGATTCGTACAACCTGACTTTCACACTACATACTCTAGAAGAAGTATTCACACCCTTGCTTTCATCAGAATTTGATAAAGAAGCAATTTATTCCGATGACAGATCAATCAGTGATATTCTCGGACTTGCAACTTCGTTTCCATTTGGCTCGGAGAAAAAATTAATCATTGTAAAGGAAGCAGAAAAAATCAGAGATAAAAAATCCCTGAAGACTTATGCTGATTCTCCTGCAGAATTTACTGTGCTTGCTTTTTTTCATAATGGCCCAATTACGAATCTTAAAAGCGAACCGTTCAAAACTCTTTCAGAGAATAACTTTCTTTTTGAAGCCAAAGAATTGAAGGGTAAATACCTGATCGATTGGTTATTCAGCATAGCTGAAGAAAAAGGCAAAACTCTTTCTGAAGAGAATGCACAGTTGCTGGTTGATATTGTTGGTGAAAACAGGAGCTTGCTGGAAGATCAGCTAGAAAAAATTTGCGTATATCGCAACAAAGAAAAAGAAATTACAATTGAAAGTATTCAGAAAGTTTCTTCTGAATTAAAGCAGTTTAATATTTTTGATTTGCAGAATGCAATTGGATTAAAAGACAAAGCAAAAGCAATGAATGTAGCCAACAATCTTCTTGATAACGGAGCCGAACCGACATTCATTATTGCAATGTTGACGAGATATTTTACAGGTCTTGCAAAGATAACTGAGCTAAAAACAAAGAACATTCCGCTGCAGGAAGCAGCCAGAATAGTCGGTACACACCACTTTTATTATCCAAATTATGTTAAAGCTAGAACCCTGTACTCCGATGAAAACCTTGTTGAAGTTTTCCGTAGCTTGCTTAAAGCGGATGTGTCTGTAAAAACCACAAATACGGATGATAAAACAATAATAACTCTCCTTGTTGCTGAGATTTTGCAGTAATTACTTGGCGTTTAGCAACCCCGTTTAACAATTTGGCAACTTGACTCTTTCTAATATTATACTAAATTATTAGTAGTAAATAAGGAAAAATTCCGGTGAGAATAAAAATTGAATCTGAATTTCTTCCTATCCCACAGTTAAACTACGATCCATTAGGAAGAGCACAAACTATAACACACATAAAGGTTATCCGGTTAACTGCAAGATTTTTTATCGGGAGGGAAAAATGAAATCACATAAACATTTTTTGCTTATTCCTGTTGTTCTGATTTTATCTGTAAAAGTTTTTGGACAAGCAGCTGTTGATATTCCTTTTTCCGTAACCGATGGTACGTCGACAGCAAACTTGTCAATTGGGCTGGATTTAAGTGCAACGACTTGTATAGATTCAGCACTTGGTGAATATATATTTAATGTTATGCCTCCAGCGGGAGTATTTGATTCTAGACTTGATCTTGCACCTTATGGATGTGGAGAAGTATTATTTACACTGAAAGATTACAGATCTCCTGGTGATCCACCAGCATTTCCATTTACCGGAATGATTGAGCAAACTTTAGCGTTTCAAACGAGTTCACTCGGATTACCCATCAATATAACTATTAACCTTCCATTTGGCGTAATCTTGACAATAACCGATCCAATAAATGGTTCGATATTAAATATTGGTCCTTTTACTGGACAAGTAATAGCTACAATCCCAGGTACCTATACCCAATGGTTTAGTAGAGCTTTGTTAAAAATGGAGTATAATAATATAATTCCTGGTACAACAACTCAATCATCGGTTTCAATAAATAATGGTTGGAATATCCTATCTGTTCCATTAGTTGCAAGTGATATGAACGGAACTACTATTTTCCCAACTTCAATTTCACCATTTTATGCTTACAATTCTGGTTACAACCAGGTAACAACTTTAGAAAATGGAATAGGTTATTGGGCAGAGTTCAACAGCGACCAGACTGTAACTATAACGGGCAATTATGTGCCAGTAACTGAAATATCAGTCAATCAAGGTTGGAATTTAATAGGACCCTTTGCATATAATGTAGTTGTATCCGGTATAACAACAGTTCCGCCAAATATTGCTTCATCACTATTTTATGGATATGAAGGTGGATATATTATTCCAACCACACTATTGCCTGGAAAAGGTTATTGGATTAAGGCAAATCAAAATGGTGTGATACAATTAAATGCTAGTCTGGGAAAATAGTTTTTGGAATTTTTTCTGTTATTATGAAACCTCCTGAAAGTATATAATGTACTAGGCTACGTTGTTGAATTTGGAAACGCAGGGTCAAGTCGCTTCGCCCAAGCAGATTGTCCTTGCAAAACCTATCATATCAATCCTTTTCTTCTCAATCATCACTTTTTTGGTTAATTTGTCAGTATCTATTTTGAAACAAATTTCAACTAACACAGGTATAAAAGCGGATTGATGGATATAAAGCTCCGTGAACTTTCGGATGAAGAGCTGATTCTTGAGTTTCAGAAGAACAACACGGAAGCTGCTTTTAATATACTTGTTCAGAAATATAAAAATCCGTTAACCAATTTTGTGTTCAGATTTTTAGGCGATTATGAGGCTTGTGCAGATGTTGTCCAGGAAACGATGATAAAAGTTTATAGATACAAAGATTCGTACAGTTCAGTGGCAAAATTCTCAACCTGGGTCTATACAATTGCCGGTAACCTTGCAAGAACAGAATACAGAAGACAGCGAAGAAGAAATATTTTTTCGATAAATGATTATGGAGAAGAACACAAAACTTATGATCTTCCGGATGAAAGTTACAGACCGGATGTTATTACTGACAGCGGTATTAAAGATGAAATAATTCAGAAGGCATTACTGAAAGTAAAAGAAGCATACAGAGAAGCAGTAATTCTAAGAGACATTCAGGGAATGTCGTATGAGGAAATTTCTGAAATACTAGGAGTAAATGAAGGAACTGTGAAATCAAGAATAAACAGAGGAAGAGCACAATTACAGGAATTATTGAAAGGCATTTATAAAGAATAGGTTTTATCATGGAAAACGATGAAAAGAAATATGAAGATGTGATCAAAGCATTGAACAGTTTACAGGAAGTAAAAGCACCGGCAAACTTCGAAGCTGACCTGCAGAGGAGAATAAACTCTGAAAAGTTTTCAAAGGAAGAGAAGAAAGGTTTCTGGGAAAATATTTTCTTGCCCTCGAAATTAATCCCTTCACTCGGTTTAGTTGCTGCTGCCGTTGTGATATTTTTTATAGTGGATACTAATCCCGAAGAAATGGATAATCCTTTTCTTATTGAGCCGAGAGTACGTGAGGATGTTTTTGTAATTGCCGAATACGAAGAATTGGAACAGAAACAGGAAGAATTTTCGAAACAAAAATCGCTAAAGAAAAATGAACCTATTCGCGAGAAAAGAAGAGATGAAGACAAATTAAAATCTTCAGAGAGAGATGAATCAACTATTGAAAACATAAAAATCGAAGGACAACGAAATTCTCTAGAAGGTAAAAAGGAATTGGGTAGAGAAAGCGGAGATGTGGTTGATGTGTTGACGGATGATAAAGATTTACCGGAAGATAAGGAAATTGTTTCTGGTGCTTATGCGGTGGCAGAGTCAACAATTGTAGATTCCCTGGCGGTTCCTCAGCCAACTACTGCTACAGTGACGAGTTCTGAATTGGTAACCGGACAGATAATCACAAAGGAGGAATTAAATTTCAGACAGGTCCAACTAACTGAAGAGGAACAGAAAACAGTAAACGAATTGAAAGTTCATGTGCAATCAGTTGAGAAGCCCAATAAAAGTCAAAAATGATTCAATTTTAAGCGTACTTGTAACAAATCTTGCTTAAAATTCCTTACTGGAACTCTCTTTTTATTTCTTCATAATCTTTCTATATTTAGCCCTCAAATTTGAAGAAAATGTTAAAAAATTAAGGATTTATAGATGAAAAAAGGCATTCATCCGGAATATAGAGCAGTAGT
This sequence comes from Ignavibacteria bacterium, assembly GCA_029863735.1. Next base: position 373 of record JAOTUT010000004.1, on the reverse strand, counting down.
TTTTCAGGACACATCATGTGATTTTAAAATTCTCACAAGATCAACATTGAAGTCTTCTGAAACAATAAAATGGAGTGACGGAAATACTTATCCACTTGTTAAATTAGAAATATCCAGCGGTTCTCATCCTTTCTTTACAGGAAAGCAAAAGCTTCTGGATACTGCAGGGCGTGTCGAAAAATTCCAAAAGAAGTATTCAACTAAAAAAACAAGCAAGAATTAGAACAAAACTTTATGGTTTTACTTTAAAGCCAGATTAACTGGCTTTTTTGTTTTTAAATTGAAAATATTTTGAACTAAATATTTTAGTTTTAAGTTAAATTCATAAACCCGTTTGACAATGAATAAAAAAACAAAATCGTTACTTATAGCA
>JAOTUT010000098.1 GCA_029863735.1 Ignavibacteria bacterium | reverse complement strand
AAATAGTCCTTATTATATTGCTCTACCTGCTCGTGATATTTTTCACCTATCACGTCACGGAAAAATTGATTTTTAGAACCTAGATTTCCGTTAACGTACTCATCACGAATCTGCGGTTGGATGGTAGTTATGATTTCGTCTACATACCTGGCAAGAATCGTTTTTAAATTATCTGCAAATGCTGTTTCAGCAGTTTGCTTTAGCTGTTCGTGGAGAACTTCAAGGCGTTTTTGAAATTGGAGATATTGAAAAACTGCTCTTAAATCATCTACATAAATTTGGTTTTCCGGGCGAGCTTTTATCTCCTCATCCAGTTTTCTTTTTAACAAATTAAATCTTGCATCGAAAGTAGCTTCAAGCCGGGCTATATCTGCTGCCACTTTGTAGTTAGCCCGTGTATTTGTAATACCTCTTCCTATAATTTCATCTTCCCCGTTAATAATAATCGCTTTGGAAGTTGTTGAGCCTAAATCTACACCGAGATAATACTTATTCATCTTAAACTACTTTTTGTTTTTCAAACATTTTTCGTTGCTCTAACATCTGGAAGAATGACTCAAGCCTGTTCTTAATATTCGCATATGAAAAGTACCTTGGATCTACCAGATCTGATTCAATAAAGCTTACCGGAATTTCAAGTCTTTCTTCGAGAGCTCTCATCATTAAAAGTTGTCCGGCAGAGAACGAATTACAACTTTTTATGGAATTTATCAGGAAGCCATCAGCTCTGAACTCTGTGATACATTTTTCAAGCAGGTCAATACGTTGAGGAAGATTTAAATTAGTATAGCAGTTCATGCAATACTCAGCCAGACTTTCCAGGGGTCTTTCGGGATCGTGCATAAAACCCATATCATAAACGCCTCCAACTTTCGTATATGATGAAGCTACTATCACAGCACCTAAATCATAAAACAGTTTCCAGAATTCACGAAAGCTTGTCCAGTTAGGGGGTCCTTCAACAACCAGCCTGAATTTTTCTTCTTTCATCACTCCTTCAGGTGTTACGGGACCTAATCCTTTTTCAATTCGTACTAATATTTCATTATATAGTTCCTGATAATAATCAACGGCTTCCGGCGTTCCTCTAAAGCCTATATTAATCGGACCTATGTAATAGACTCCTGCAAAATAAGCATCAATAGGAGAAGGAATGTTTTTGGGTGTCTCAAATATTTTTGAAATTAGTTCTCCAGTTTTTGCCGAATTTTCAAGAATACCTTTTAATCTACTTTCGTCATACTTTTTACCGGATACTTTTTCCATTTTGGGGATTACTTCTTCCTTCAACTGCTTAACCATATATTTTGTCATCTCGAGCGTAATTTTCCCTCCTGATTGGTAAGGAGTATGCAACATTGCAATTTCAACGCCCGGATATAAATCCTCAAGATTTTCAAACCACTTCATAAAAGTGAAGCAGCCCGTATAACTTAAAAGCAAAAGATCAGGATCTGGAATTTTTTCTCCGGTTGGTCCGATATTTCCACTTAACATCATGCCAATATCGCATTTAACGTATGTACATACATCTTCAGAATGTCCAAATTTTTCAGCTTCACGAATGTACCCCGCAGACATTTTTCTCATTCCTGATTGTAAGGCATTTATCTCAGGGTAAACAGGCAGCATATCAAATGCATAAATTAACTCGGAAATATTGCCGGGGACAAAAGTATAAACAACTTTTTTACCGGTTTCCTTTGCTGTGCTCAGTTCTTTAAAGAGATTCCCAACCATTTCCTTCTGGAGAATCATACTTTTTTCTTTTTCAACTTTGATCGATTCTTTGCTATTTGATGTTGCCATAAAAATTCTAGTTGTTTGTTATTTTAGTCCACTTCTACCAATTGCTCTCCCCAGAGTTTAATTGAGTCGGAAAAAGCACCAACCTGTTCTTTTATATTTTTAAACTGACCAGTATTTTCAGCATACTGCAAACTAACATATCGAACATTATTATCATCGCAGGCTTTTTGCAAGATTGGCATATCCAGTAATGCAGGGTCACAAAAGCTTGGAGCAGCAAAAATTATCCCATCAACTTTCCTTTTCTTTACTAATTCAAGGAGTCTCTTTTCTTTCGGATTTTCAACATCGTAAATTGAAGATGAGAAGGTACTTTTTTGCAAGTACGCATCTGCCAGGGCACTAATTGGATCATCTGTATTATCTTCAACATCTCCTTGAATCCATCTCGAACCGAGTAAGAAATCATCTTCGATTATGTAACAACCTGCCAATTCAATTGTTTTAATCAGACCTATTGGCGGCTGCTCACAAAAAGATCCCGATACAAGAATCTTAATTTTGTCCATCGGCTCACCGATTTCTTTTTGAATAAATCTGCAAACGTCTTCTAATATTTCATTGTGCTCTTCGACAGGAATTACTAAACCTGCGCGAACGATATAGTAGAGTTCTTCTGAGGAAAGCCTCCAGGGATATTCCTGACGTATATTATAAATTTCCTCCAAAAGTTTTCTGTTTTTATTGTAAAGTTGGATAGAATTATTTAAGCGTTCTTTAGTTACTGTAACATTATTAATTTTTTTTATTTCACTTAAAACGTGTTGTAATTCCTTCTCATAAAATTCACCCCCAACATCAGGTTTAAAATTTTGAGGATAATCTAGATAGTGAACAAATGTACCTACTTTTAATATTTGAAACATGCCCGAAAGATTTCTGATAACATCACATATAGATGGAAATATAAAACCATCAAAGTTTTTAAAATGACCATCAAGAGCAAGTTCAACAATACCTCTTGGAATTCTGCATATATATGATTGGTAGAACGCATCCCCCTTAACAATTTGCTTCCTGTCTCCCACACCTAAAATACCTACAGCAAAGCCATTGGCTGCATAAACGATTTCTCGTGGGAAGTAAATTGGCATATAACCGATTAATACTCTATCGTTCTGATCATTTTTCCAATCCTTTGCCCGGGAATAGTTTAAATCAAACGCTAATTGTTTACATCTTTCGATTATACTAGTTAATGTCTGCATAACAAAGATTAATTATCCTAATAAGGATTTTGTAATAAATTGTTTAATACCTAAGACTACTCTTTAATAAAAACAATTCAAATTAAAAGCAATAAACAAATCCAGATTATCTAAAAACTTTAAAGTTTTTATCTATTACTACGTTTTGTGGCTTAAAATTAAAGATTAGTTGTTATTTATCAAATTACTATTTGGATAGCACAATTCGATTTTTTTGGACGTAAAAGAAACTTTTAGAAAATAAATACTTGAGTAGAATTAAGAGATTATGCTTAAAAGATACGAATAAAGCAGAGAATTTTAAGTAATTATTTCAGTTATGCAATTTATTTAAATATCAAAGATTAGCTATTCTTCTAATTTATCAATCCTTTAAAAATTTCTGTTAGAACATCTTTACAATTTTACCATCAAGATTACTTTACTATTTACAGTTCCCGTTTTATTACAGTAGCCATACTTACACCTCCACCACCACAAATCCCAGCCACCCCATAAGTTTTGTCCAAACGTTTTAAAGCATGGTACAAAGTAACAATAATTCGAGCACCGCTAATCCCCGTTGGGTGGCCCAATGCTATAGCACCGCCGTGAATGTTTAGTTTGGCCCTATCCCATTTTAAAACCTTTTCGTTTGCAAGCACCTGAATTGCAAAAGCTTCATTTACTTCGATGAGATCCATATCACTTAACTTTATTCCGGCTTTTTCTAAAGCTGCGGGTATTGAGAGAGCAGGTCCTTCACCCATTGTTGAAGGTCCAACTGCAACCTGGCTGTAAGATACAATTGAGAAGAGAGGTTTCACTCCTAACTCTTCTGCCTTTTTTCTATTCGTAATTATAAGAGCGGTGGCTCCATCGCTTAATCCACAAGCATTACCTGCTGTAACTGTTCCGTCTTTTCTAAAAGCAGGTTTTATTTTAGCCATTTTATCCTTATCAATTTCATACCTGATGGTTTCATCCTTGTCAAAAGTAATTGCAGGAGTTCTTTTAGTTGACGGAATTTCAACCGGGACAATTTCTTCATCAAACCATCCATTCTTTTGTGCTGCAGAAGCTTTCGTATGACTTTGGATTGCAAACTCATCCTGTTCTTCTCTTGATATTTTATATTTATCAAAAAGGTTTTCCGCGGTTTCTCCCATACCTTGCCCAATTAACGGATCAATGCTATCACTCCATCCATCTTCAATAACCTTGTTACCCATTTTAAAACCATCCCAACGAGCTCCTTTTAACAGATAAGGAATCGTACTCATACTATCGAAACCACCAACTAAAACAACATTCGCTTCACCAAGACGGATAGACTGAGTTGCGAATGCAAGCGCTCTCATTCCCGAGGGACAAGCCATATTCAAAGTAATTACCGGAACTGATTCAGGAACGCCACCTTTTACTGATGCAGTCCGCGCGGGATTAGGACCATTTCCTGCTTGACGGCAACTTCCGAGTATTACATCATCAATCTGGTTACTTTCAATTGATGACTTTTTAACTGCTTCCCTAACTACTACCGCTCCTAGATCGTAAGCCGGAATGTCTTTGAGTGTTCCGCCAAACTTGCCCATTGCAGTTCGCACAGCAGAAATTACTACTACTTCGTTTAAATCCATGATTAATACCCTTTATATAGGAAGATTTCAAAAACCAAAATCTCAGATTAAAAACATCAAATAAAAATAAATTTCAATATCCAACAATCAAATATACTGTCCACCATCTACTTTAATAACTTCTCCGGTGATGTGACGTGCCAATTCACTGCACAAAAAGACTACAACATTTGCAACCTCTTCAGGCTGACCAATTCTTTTCAAAACAATCTCTTCGATAGCCATTTTACGAACTTCTTCGGTAGCTTGCTTCATCATATCTGTTTCAATTAATCCAGGCGCAACTGCATTTACGTTTACGTTATACTTTCCTAATTCTTTTGCTACTGTTTTAGTTAATCCGATAATACCCGCCTTTGATGCAGAGTAATTTGCCTGACCAAACTTTCCACGTAGTCCATTGATGGAAGTAACATTAATTATTTTTCCTGATTGCTGCTCACGGAAAAGGGGAGCAACTGCTCGAACGTAGTTAAAATATCCTTTGAGATTAATATCTATTACTTTGTCCCATTGTTCTTCTGTCATTTTCCAGATAACACCATCCCAATTTATCCCGGCATTATTTACTAGAATATCCAATTTACCAAACTCTTTTACTACTCTATCTACCATCTTTCCTGCATCCTCGAAATTGGTGATATCAGCCTGAATTACAATTCCTTTCCGACCCAAAGTTTTGACTTTTTTAATTATCTCTTCAGCTTCTTCTTGATGCTTTCGATAATTTATTGCAACGTTTGAACCGCATTCAGCAAGTTTTAGTGCAATTGCTGAACCTATCCCTATGCTTCCACCTGTTACTATTGTTGATTTGCCTTCTAAATTAATTCCGGTTTGATTATTTCCCATTTTTCTTTGCTTTGATGTTTGTTGTTTATTTTAAATTAAAAACTCAAATACAAAATACATTTTCTATTGCTTTAAGAAAACAAGTATATAATCCAATTTCGAAGTTTTATATTTAGTTAAATAAATAATTCCCAATTCATGGTCTCAGATAAAACCTAAATTCATTCAAAAGTTTTTCTGATATGATAATGTGAATCAATCGTAAATTTTTTTGAGGAGTTTTTATGACCGTTTGGGGAAGAAAATTTCTCAAAATTTGAAGGGTGGTTAGATATGATCCTCAATTGGAAATTTTTCATTCAGATTGAGAATAATTTTAACAAAGTAGTTCTAAAATGTGCCTAGGATTTATTTTATTAGTGGTTTGTATTGGATTTATTGGATATCAAGAATGAGAAAAAACCTTGAAAATTCATAAATAGTTTGTTTTCAGGGCTTTATTTTAACTCTGCGGAGAGTCAGGGATTCTCCGCACTATCTAAAAAGCTGCAAAAAATTAATAAAAACGAATCTTTTTTGCGAAGGTCTCCAAAAAGTCTCAATAATTATTTTTTTATTGAAATATATCGTCAAGAATCCTAATCTCTGAAATTTTCTTTCTTAAATAATAACTTTAGAACCTACCGTTCGAACATTTCTCATTTATTAATTTTATCAATTTTCTTCTTTTATTAATAATTTCATATAACCACTGAAATAAAATGAATTTGTAAGCAAATTCGATAATAATTGAGTAACATCATCTTTAAGATATTACCATTCTAAGTCGAATAATATTTTATATCGAGATTCTTCTTGATAATTTGAAAAATAATTACTATAATAAAGTTGTAATGTAAACGTTTACATCATTTT
>JAOTUT010000099.1 GCA_029863735.1 Ignavibacteria bacterium | reverse complement strand
TGTTGAGCAACAAGTTCATTTTGAATTTCATCAGATTCAATACGGCCATCCCGAAGAGTTACAACTCTGTGAGCTCTTTTAATTACTCTTTGATCATGAGTAGAAAAAACAAATGTCATATTGTGTTTACGATTTAAATCTTCCATTAAATCTAAAAGTGATTCTGCGCTAACGGAATCAAGATTTGCAGTTGGTTCATCTGCAAGAACAAAAGATGGTGTTGATGCTAATGCTCGTGCAACTGCTACTCTTTGCTGCTGCCCCCCCGAAAGCTCGGTTGGTTTACTATTAATTCTATCTTGCAATCCAACAGCTTGAAGAAATTCAATTGCTCTTTTTTCTCTTTCAGCTTTTGAAATATTTTGCAGAAGCATAATAAACTCAACATTTTCTTTTGCTGTAAAAACAGGAATTAGATTATAAGCCTGAAAAACAAAACCAATATGATGTAATCTAAAATTAATCAGCGCATCAGGTTTCAAGGTTGATATATCAGTTCCATCCACAGTAATTTTTCCATCGGTTGGCTGATCCAGTCCGCCAATTAAGTTTAGCATCGTAGTTTTACCTGAGCCGGATGGACCAACGATTGCAGTAAATTCTCCTTTTTCAATTTTTAAGTCTACATTATCTACCGCGTTTATTGGTACAATTGTTTCATCATAAATTTTTGATACCTGGTTTAATTCAATTAACGCCATTGTTACTCCATTAATACGTTCTTATTGCTGTTGCTGGTTTTAATTTTATTGCTTTAAGTGCCGGATAGAAGGCGGCTATTATTGCAGTCGCAAGAATCATTAATACAAGCGGTGGATAAAATGAAAACGGCAAGTTTGTATAAAGTCTTGTTCCTAGGCTCCATTGAGAAAGTCCTTCTGTAAACGCTGAAAGATTAATACCAACACTTCCAAAATATTGGATAAGAATTAGTGCAAGTATTAGCCCGATAATTCCACCAATAAATGAAAGAGAAATTGTTTCCATTATTATCATAAAAAAGACACGACTTCTTTTCATTCCTACAGCCATTAGCACACCAAACTCGCGCACCCTTTCCATAACTGACATGAGCATTGTATTAGTTATTCCAAATAAAAGAGCAAACAAAATTATTCCCACAAAAATGTTCATTTGCACGATAAGCATGTCATAATAGAACTTAAGCTCCGGGGCAAGTTCTCCCCAGTACTTTACAGAAAGATTTGAGAATTCTATTTTAATTGGAATGTAAACAGAATCAACCTGCTGCACAGAGCTTAGTCTAATAACAATTTCATTTGAGATTTTATCCGAGTTAATAAGTCTTAAAATGTCATCCTCTTTTACAAATACATTTGATTTATCAAAGATGGAAGATTCTGTTTTAAATATTCCCGTAACTCTAAATGCACCGTAAATTATTGAGCCATCAATGCCCTGAAAACCCAGGACAATTTTAGATTTTTCTTTGAGACCAAGATTATCCGCCAGCTTCTCACCAATTACAATCTGGTTTTTCCAGGTTTCTTCAAAGTAACTTCCTTTAACGATCTGCTTATAGACAGAGGTAACTTTTTTCTCGGTTTCAGTATTTATCCCAAGTATTCTTACTCCGTTAGAAGTTGTTGCAGAAGATGCCATACCTTCAATCAGAATTCTTGATGAAGCTCCTATAACGTTTTTATTTGTTTTTATTGTTGATATAATATTTTCAAAATTTGGGATTGTATCTGTTAGTAATTTTTCATCTTCAAAAGCTTTTGAATGAATTTGAAAATGTCCAAGATCCCGATCAATTGTAGTGTTAATCATTGAATCCCACATACCAAACATTGTGGCACTTGAAAACAAACCGCAGCACAAACCAACTGCTATTGCTGAAATTATAATCAAGCTTCGTTTTTTATTTCTCCAGATATTTCTCCAGGCTAAAGTTAAAAGCATATTAACCTCTCATAGCTTCAACTGGTTGTAATTTTCTAATGAACATAATCGGATAGAGTGCTGAAACCATAGCTATTGCTAGCACTGTCCAGATTTGTGCAAAGAACATTCCGGGATAAATTGCAAATGGCAGGATTGGCTCGAACCCAAATGCAAGAATTGCTTCAGCAGATTCTCCGGTTAACGGAATTGGATTCGCCCTGAAGTAAAGAAGAATCGGGATGCTGACTATCGCTCCTGTAAAAACACCTATAAAGGAAACGAAAAGTGTTTCGTAGAGAGTAACCAGTCCAAGCTTCCATTTTTTCATTCCGACAGAAATAAGAATTCCAAATTCTTTTACTCTTTCTGCAGTCATCATCATAATTGTGCCGAAAATTCCAAATGTAATTACTATGTAAAGAATTCCAAGCATAATAATTCCGGATGCATTATCAATCTGAATTGATTGCACTAGTTCTGGAGATAGTTCTTCCCAATCCATCACTTCATATTTAGCATCAAAAACTTTCTGAATAGCTGATTTAACTCTATCAAGATCTTTTGGATTATCTATCATTATTGATAAGGAAGTTAATCTTTCAGGTGCAGAAAAAAGCCACTGCGCATAAAGCAGACTCAAATAAGTAAATGATTTATTCAAATCAGGAAGTGTAAACTTTACAATACCAACAATCGGAATTTGTGCAGCTGCTGTAACTCCGTGATAGCCTTGTCCATAAATTACCACACTATCGCCAACTCCAACTTTAAGAATTTCAGCTAATCCCTGAGCAAGAATAATTCCTTTTGATGAATCGTCTAGGAATTTTCCACTAACTAATTTCTTTTTAAGATCAGTTAATTGATTTTCAAGTTCCGGATGGATTCCCGTTACCTGCACGACTTTAGTTTTGTTGTCGTGAGAAATAAGACTGTAAGTTTCGAATCTTGGAACAATTAAGTTTACTCCATTGGTATTCTTTAATTCTGTTAAATGCTTCTGGTCCAACACCATACTTTCATCTAAAGATTTCTTTTCCCAGTAATCCTTTCCATGAACCTGAATATAACCGGTATAAATTCTAACCGAAGCGTCAATCATATAATCATAATATCCTGTTTGCATTGAACGCATCATTAAAGCCAAAAGAACAGCAAAGAAAACAGATGCCGCCGCAATTAAAGTTCGCTTTTTGTTTCGCCACAAATTGCGCCACGCAAGTTTGATGTAAGTGCTCATCTTACTCTCTTCATATTTTGTTCAGAATAAAATGATTCTTTGGTATCGATATTAAATTGAATTTTATTGTAATCCATAATTGTTTTGTTGCCGGGCTTGTCTTCGGGAACCATTTCCCAATGAGTGAAAATATTTCTTCCATCCATCTTCTGAAGATTGCTGCCAATGAATTGCTTTACCATGAAACCATCTTCATCGTAGTATTCTACTTTTGGTTCCAGGTAAGTGTCTTTTGCAATCCACGCTATGATTTTTCCCCATACAACTCCGGCATCAGGTTTGGGTGTGAGCTGAATTTTATAGCAATCCATTCCATCAATGTTCTCTTCGCCAATAAGTTTGTGCGTATAATCTTTAATAACAGATGATTCCTTAACAAGATCATCATTCGTAAAATCAGATCCCATCCAGCTTTGCAGCATCATCGAAGGTGGAATCTTTATTACTTTTTGTGCAGATGGAAGCCAGTTCCAAACTTCCGTTTTTCTTTTGAGAGTCACGGTTCCTTTGTCTCTTGCTGGTTCTGTTATATATATGATTGAATAATCCGGTTCCAGGGCCCAAACTTTCATTCCCATTTCACGCGACCAATCAAGTTTTACAATATTCATTGTAATTTCTGTGTAGCTTGATTTTGCGCGCATCAACTCGTCTGCTTTTTTCACAATCTCTGTTGCATCCTGTGCAAATGTTGAGGCAAAATTAAATAGCAATACAAATACTAAAATCAGTTTAATCATTTTTTACTTTTTGGTTTTGTTTTAATGTATTTACTTAAAAGTGCTTTTTTTATTTTCTCAATTGGAAAGGCATCTTCTGCAGCAATAAAATTGAGTACCAATCCATCAAAGAAAGTTCCTAATAAAAATGCATCGAGTTCCGGTTCCCTGCTTCCAAGTCTCTTAAAAATATTGGATAGATAACTAACAAATTCATCACGAAACTCAGTCATTCTCTTTTCGAATCTCTTTTGCACAGCTGGATGAACCAATAAAGTCAAATACAACTGCCAATAAGTAAAATTTGAATAAAGATTAGTAAGAACCGAATCAACAAAATTCTTAAGCTGCTCTTCTGCTGTATCACCTCTTTTTGATTCATATTCTAATTCTGTGAGTGCATTAAAACCTTCAAGAATAATTTTTTCAAGTAATTTTTCTTTACTATCGAAATAATTATACATCAATCCTTTGGAGACCTTTGCTTTTGCGGCTATTTGTGAAATAGATGATGCGTGATAACCCTTTTCAGCAAACAGCTTTAGCGCAACCGACATTATTTTGCCTTTGCTGCTTTTTCGTATTTGTTCGTATTGTTGTTTTGTTCGTGGTGACATTTTATGACTGAACGTTTGTTCAAAACATAATTCATTAATAACAGAATGTCAATAGTTTTTTTACGAATGGTCTTTAAATTTGATTTGTATCACAATTAATAGAGAGCGTAAATTAAAACTTACTCTTTAATTACTTTAATAATGAGATCCTTCGATTTCTCATTGTTAAAAATTGTGAGGTCAAAATCTGAAAAATACTCGGCTTTGCTGAAATCTATCTTTTTCAAAACAGCATCAAAATCATTCTGTGTGTGTGGAAACAATTTGGTTGAGATGAGTTTGTGTTTAGAAGATTTTTCTTTGTTAAATGTTATAATGTTAAAAATGATTTCAGTACCAATAAAATCATAAAAGCGTATAAAATATTCATCCTCACCTTCTGTAATATTAACTATTCGCTGTTTTTCATTAAGTATTTTGTCATAATTCAAAATCTGAATTAATAAAATCCCCTGAGGTTTTAATATCTGTTTGCATCTTTGTAATGATTTTATCAATTGCTCACTACCGATATTAGCAAATGTATTGCCTAACGAAACAACCAGATCAAATTGCTCATCAAAGTCTTCTGATATAGAATCAGCGAATTGATTATGTAACGTCACCTTTGCTTTTTCTTTAATAATATTTTCCTTTGCGACTTCCAGCATTTCAGCAGAGGGATCAAACGCTGTTACTTTTAGACCTAATGATGTCAGAGCTATTGAATCTACACCGCTACCGCATCCCAGATCAGCAGCATATTTCATTTCAGGAGTAATTAAATTTTTTAGAAGCCTTTTCTTATTTTCAATTGCTTTTTTAAATGCTATCATCTGATCATATTCGGAAGCAAGTTCATTATAAAAAACATTATTGGGGAGTAATTTTTCCATTATTCGATAATCTTTTTCGAGTTCTCGGATATATTTTTATTTTTGCACACAGAATTGATAATAATTTAGTTTTAACACAAAGAAATTTAAGGAAGTTAATATGCCAAATCCACTCATTTCTCACATCGAGATCCCATCAACAGATTTAAATCGCGCATCTGAATTTTTTAAAAAAATTTTAGGCTGGGACTTTAAACCATTTGGAAATGGTTATTTACTTTTTAACAATCATCAGGGGATTATGGCAGGATTAAGAAAAGTTGAATCAGTTGCAAAAGGTGACAGCACCGTTTTCCACGTAACAGTTGATCAGCTCGACCCGGTATTAGAAAAAACTAAAACTGCTGGCGGACATATTAAGGTAGGGAAAACAACTATTCCAGCTATGGGATGGTATGCCGTAATTTCAGACCTTGATGGTAACAGTATCGGTTTATATCAGAAAAGCTAAAATTATCGGTGTGTATAATAATAAATCCGTCCTCACAGTTTGCGGCGACGGATATATTTTTATCAATTCTTATTTAACTAACCAGTTTCAACTATCCTGTAAGTATGGTCTATTGTCATTGCTTTTTTAAGCATTGCTGAGACAGCACAATAAGTTTCTGTTGAAAGCTCAATTGCTCTTTCAACATCTTTTGGCTGTATCCCATTACCATAAAAAACATACTCCAAATCTATATGTGCAAATACCTTTGGATGCTCTTCGGTTTGCTGTGCGGTTATGTTAATCTCAAAGTCTGTGAGTTTAACCCGTTTCTTTTGAAGTATGCTAACTACATCGCTTCCTGTACAACCCGCCAGACCCATTAAAATTAGCTCTTTAGGTCTTACACCGGCATCACTGCCGCCAAGTTTTTCAGGTCCATCCATCGTGATCCAGTGATTTGATTCCCCTTTCGCTGCGAGAGTTAATCCCTTAACCTGCTTAAGATATACTTTTTTGGTTTCCATTTTTCCCTTTCCTTAGAATAATGTGAA
>JAOTUT010000097.1 GCA_029863735.1 Ignavibacteria bacterium | reverse complement strand
AATTATTCTCTCCATCGTGATTTTGAAAGAGGAAATATCTCAGAAACTACTTTCATAAATACGATGCTTGAAGTTGTTGGTAATAAAATTGAACCAGAAACTTTTTGCAGAATTTTTTCTGATATATTTTCTTTAAATGAAGCAGTGATTGCTCTCTTACCGATTCTAAAAAATAATTACAAACTTTTTCTTCTTTCAAATACTAATTCTATCCATCAGCAATATGGATGGGATAAATACGATTTCTTAAAACATTTTGATAAGCTTATTTTATCTCACGAAGTTGGTTCAGTTAAGCCGGAAGAGAAAATTTACCGGGCAGTGGAAGAGGCTTCCGGATTTCTTTCAAAAGAGCATTTCTTTATTGATGACATCCAGGAATATGTAGATGTAGCTAAAAAGCTTGGGTGGGATGCTGTTCAATTTGTAACTTATAATAATCTTTTGATCGATTTAAATAAAAGAGATATTATTTGATCCCGAATCGATGTTGTTATCATTTAACTAATTAAAAAATAATATTATGTGTCTTATTGTATTTGCTAATAACTATCTCGATGATTACAAGCTAATATTTGCTGCGAACAGAGATGAATTTTACAATCGACCGACTGAGCAAGTAGAATTCTGGAATGAATATCCTTATCTTCTAGCTGGAAAAGATCTGCAGGCTGGGGGAACATGGATGGGAATTACAAAGCAGGGCAAATTTGCTGCAATTACAAACTTCAGAGATCTGAAAAATCATCGAAATGATGCACCTTCGCGTGGTAATTTAACTCTCGATTTTTTAGTAAATGAAATTGAGGCCGAAGAGTATTACAACAAATTGAAACCTACATTAAATAACTTTAACGGATTTAATCTACTGCTTGGCAATGTTGAACAACTGTACTATTTCTCAAATAAAACAGAAGGTATTCAAAAGCTGGAAACTAACATTCATGGAATCAGTAATGCGATATTGGACACACCCTGGCCAAAAGTTGAAAAGAGCAAAATCCAGCTTCAAAGATTAATTGAACATAAAAAAATTCATCCGTGGGAAATACTAAATATTTTGGATGATACTTCACCCGCGAAAAATGAAGAGCTTCCGGATACTGGTGTTGGTCTTGAGTTAGAAAGAGTGCTCTCTTCTATCTTTATCAAATCGGAAAAGTACGGGACAAGATCATCAACCGTAGTTACAGTAGACAAGCAAAACAATGTAAGGTTCGTTGAGAAAACTTACTTTGCTAACTCGGGTAGATTTTCAAACAGAGATTTTAACTTTATTATAAATAAAAAATAAGAAGGAACATGGAAGAGAAGGTAATTCACGAAAAAGAAAACGAGCGATTTGTTATTTACGTCGAAGGCAATGAAGTTTATGTTGAATACACAATGGCGGGTAATGAATTGAATTTATATCACACATTTACTGATCCGGCATTACGTGGAAAAGGTTTAGCGGCTCAGGTAGTCAGAGCTGCTTTGGAATTTACTAAAGAAAATAATATGAAAGTTATTCCTACCTGCTCTTATGTTCAGGCTTTTTTAGCCAAGAATGAAAATTACAAAGAGCTGGTAGCTTAATAATAGAGTATTCTCGATAGGTTAACACTTTTTAAGTAAAGTATTTATAATGAGAGTATATCATTATAAATTATAAATACCATCAGAAGTATCAGCAGAACGAAGCCTGTATTATTGATTGCTATTTTAACTTTAACAGGTATTTCCCTTCTTGTAATCGTTTCGATTATTATCATCAACAAATGCCCGCCATCGAGAACAGGGAAGGGCATAATATTTATCAACGCAAGACTTAGACTGAGCACTGCAATGAAGAAAAGAAAACTCTCAAAACCAACATCAGCCGACTTTGCTGCAAGCTGAGCAATACGAACCGGTCCACCAAAAACTTTTCCAAATTCAACCTGTCCGCCGATAACCTTGCCAGCAACACTGAAAGTAACCCTTGTTAGATTTATAAGATCAACACCAGCAACATAAAATGATTCAAAGAAACCATAAGTTTTATATTCAGTTTTTCCTTCGAAAATATCGTTGATTGCAATTCCTATTTTACCATCACTACCGGGAATAACTGCCAAACTCAAAGTATCACTTCCTCTGAGAATTTTTGCGTTCAGATCAACTCCAGCATTCTGAGAAACTATTCCAATAAACTCAGATGAGCTCCCTAGGGGTTTACCGTTGAGTGAAAGAAAAATATCGCCGGAAAGAAGTCCGGCAGTTTCAGCCGGAGAGTCTTTCATAACTTCAGCAACATAAGGTCTGTATCCTTCTGGTGATACGAGTTCACCTTTCTTTTCAATGTCAGGAATTCTGTTTCGTGGTAAGAATAAGTTTTTCTCAACACCATTTCGTAAAACTTTTATATTGAGATTCTCACCTATAGTGTTGATATAAATTTCATTTCTGATATCATCCCAGGTTTCAACAGCGACACCGTTTATTGATTGAAATACATCACCTTTCATAAAACCAAGTGAATCAGCAGGGCTGTCAGTCTTTACATAACCGACAGTGGTTGTAAGTGTGACGGGTTTACCTTTAAAGAAGTTCGCGCCCCAGAAAATGAGAACTGCAAGCAGGAGATTCATTAGTACGCCTGCTGTTATAACAAAGGTTTTCTGTAAGAAATTTTTTGAACGGAATTCGTAAGGTTGTGGTTCTTTGTTTGCAAATTCAGTATCGAAGCTTTCATCAACCATTCCGAGAATTTTCACATAACCGCCGAGCGGAAGCATAGAAAGTCTGTAATCTGTATTCCCCTCACCATCAAAATCTTTTGGAAGATCACCGAAAGTAAAACCAGTCTTTTTATTATATCCCAAAAGTCTTTTTCCAAATCCAACAGCAAAAACATCAGCACGCATTCCAGTCATCTTGGCAGCAAGGAAATGCCCAAGCTCGTGAATGAAAACAAGTATTCCTATTGTAATCGCGAAATAAATTATATAATCCATTAAAAGAGTTTCTCCAATTAAGTTAGTGTGAGAACATATTCTCTTGTTTTTTTATCGCATTCGAATATCGTATCCAAATCCGATGAAAAAATGTTTTCAACTTTATCTAAAGCTTTATTTATTAGCAAGGGAATATGTGAGAACTTTATTTCTTTATTTAAAAATTTGCTTACTGCAATCTCATTGGCAGCATTCAAAATACAGGGAGCAGTTCCACCTGTATTTAATGCATCGAATGCCATTTTAAGGCATTCAAATTTATTAAGATCTGGTTCGAAAAATGTTAGGCATCCAATCGAAGCTAAATTAGTTCTTTCAAAATCATTCTGAGCTCGTTCCGGAAAAGTAAGAGCATACTGAATTGGAAGTTTCATATCTGGTAATCCAAGTTGCGCTTTTATTGAACCATCAACATATTGAACCATTGAATGTATAATTGACTGAGGATGAATTACAACTTCAATCTTTTCTGAAGGCAGTCCAAATAACCAATGTGCTTCAATAACTTCAAGTCCTTTGTTCATCATTGTTGCAGAATCGATGGAGATCTTGCTGCCCATTTTCCAGTTTGGATGATTGAGCGCTTCATCAACGGTTGCATTTTCAAAGAATGATTTATCCTTATCACGAAACGGTCCGCCTGATGCAGTGAGAATGAGCTTTTCAACCTCATTTAAATTTTCACCGACAAGGCATTGATAAATTGCCGAATGTTCGGAATCAACAGGAATAATCTCAGCACTATTTTCAAGAACAAGCTTTGTAACAATATCTCCTGCAACAACAAGCGTTTCTTTGTTGGCGAGTGCGATTCTCTTTCCTCTTTTTATTGCTTCAAGAGTTGGAGCTAAACCTGCAAATCCAACCATTGCACCCATAAAAATATCGTAATCGGTTTCCATAGCAGCTTTTATTAATCCGTCTTCTCCGACTAATAATTCACAGCCTTTCGGAATTTTCCCGGAGATTTTTTTTGCTGCATTTTCATCTCTCACAACAACAACTTTTGGATTAAACTTACCGATCTGCTCAAGAAGTAATTCTGTATTTGAGTTTACAGTCAAACCTGCAACTTCAAAATTATCCTTTAAATTGCTTATCACATTCAGGCAATTAACACCAATCGATCCTGTAGAGCCGAGTACAAAAACCTTTTTCATTGGGGTCAAAAATACTCAAAATCTGCCTAAAGATTATGGTATTATCGCAAATCTTTCACTGATTGTATGAGTTATTAAGTGCTTGAAGTATAAACCTTTAATTGACCTTGAAAGGGGGTAATAAATTCTTATTTTGCACAGGTATGAAAATCAAAATTGCGATAATAATTTCCATTCTCTTGATGGTCTCTGCTTACGCACAGCAGAGAAATGAACAAAAACTTTCACTTGCTCAAAGTTATGAACAAATAGGAGAGTTTAGTTCGGCCGTAAAACTTTATGAAGAACTCTACGAATCAGATCCTACAAATTCGCAATATATTAGTTCTCTCTATCGCGTTTACACCCAGCTGAAAAATTATGCTGCACTTGTCAATATTCTTGATGAAAGACTCAAGCAAAATCCTGATGATATTGATGCTTATGGAATGCTTGGCTCAACTTATTATTTGATGGGAAATGAAGAGAAAGCATTTGAAGTCTGGAAAAAACCATTTCAATCAGGAGCTGTGAATCCTGTCTTTTACAGGTTGATAGCGAATTATGTTTTGGAGAGAAGAGCATTTGAGTTTGCAATTGAATTATATGAAGAAGGAAAGAAAGCCTCTAATGATAGAGTGATTTATTCTTTTGATCTTGCGAGACTTTATTCAATAACCATGCAATTTGAAAAGGCGGCTCAGCAATACTGCGACATTCTTTCAATTGAACCTTCGCAACAAAATGTTGTAGAGATAAGAGTATTTGAAAATATAAACCGACCGGGAGCCCTCGATGCAACTCTAAAAGTGATTGAGGATTGTGCTGATAAAAATAACCTAAGCTTTTCTTATTTGCTTGCAAGGTTATACACTGAAAAAAAATCTTATGAGCAGGCTTATGAGATTTATTTAAATATAGATGAGAGTCTTTCAAGCAAAGGAAGAGAACTTTATAACTTTGCCAGGCAGATGTTTGCCGAGAAGGAATACAAATTATCTGCTGAAATATTTAAAACTATTACTGAGAAATATCCCGATTCTCCAATCATATCTCAGGCATTTCTTGGATATGCACAATCACTTGAAGCATCACTTTTTGGAGATTATAAAAAAACATTGCCGTTGTGGAAGCCTTATTTCCCCATGGAAAAATTTCAGTCGGCGAAAACGGAAGAAGTCTTAAGTGCATTTAATGTGGTGACAAATCTTTATAAACACTCTGAGCCGGCTTATGAGAGCATTCTCAGGACAGCGGTAATAAAATTTTATCTTCTGAAGGATTATGAGGATGCAAAAAGAATTTTGGAAATAATAGTTTCAGAAGCAGCTTTATCGAAAAATTCTGCTGATGCTTATCTTGAGCTGGGAAACATTGCAGTGATCGAAGGAAATTTGAATGAAGCTGAAAAAGATTTTTCTGCTATATTGAAATTGCGCAGCGCAAGTGATGGACAAAAAAACAAAGCAGTTTACAAACTGGGCAAACTTAATTTTTATCAGGGTCATTTTGATGAAGCTAAAAAGCATTTATCTAAGGTAATTGGCAACCTGAAGGATAATTCAGCAAATGATGCTATTGAACTTTTATTGTTATTGAACCCTCAGATGAATGATTCGTCTAACTTATTAACTTATGCCGAAGCCGAGTTTCTTTCGGAGCAGAAAAAGTTTGATGACGCGGCAGTTAATTATAAAAAATTGGCAGATAATCAGCAGGCATTTGTGTTGCACACAATCTCAGCTGTAAAATATGGTGAAATGCTTCTGGCGGTTGATAATTATACTGAGTCAATTTCTGTTCTTGAAGGCGTTGCCGCTGAAGGTGAAAAAAATATTTATGCTGACAAAGCAGTATATTTACTTGGAAAAATCAATCAGTATGGAATAAAGAATTACGGTAAAGCAGAAGAGTTTTACCAGAAGCTTTTAGCTGAATATCCCAAATCAATTTATGCTGATGATGCAAGAGCACAGATTTTATTATTACAGGATAAACCGGGAACTTAAATGAATAAAAAACAAGGACAGAAAATTGTTAAGTGTTCCTTCTGCGGACGGGAAGGTCAGGAAGTCGGTGGAATGATTGCCGGTCCTGATGTTTATATATGCGATGTCTGTATAGCAAGCAGTGTCGATATTCTGAAAAATAATTTAGCGACTTATCAGAATACCAATCGCAAGGAAAAATATAGCCATACACCTGAATCAATAAAAAAGCAGCTTGA
>JAOTUT010000003.1 GCA_029863735.1 Ignavibacteria bacterium | reverse complement strand
CATCTCTTTGGGCAATGAAATCTGTTCAAGACTGCCAAGTAATTCTCTGTATTTTTGAGCTACTCTTCTTCTTTCATTCGTCCATTTATCAATATACTTTAATTTAACTCCCAGAACCGCTCCCTGGATACCTTCCATTCGATAATTATGTCCATAAGTTTCGTGGTAATATTTTTTCGATTGACCGTGTTCACGTAATTTTTTCATTTTAGTTGCAATTGTGTCGTTGTTTGTGACGACTGCTCCTGCTTCACCATAAGCTCCAAGATTTTTCCCAGGGTAAAAGCTGAATGATGTTACCTCGGAAAGGCCACCAACTTTTTTCCCTTTGTATTCAGCCAAATGTGCCTGTGCTGCATCTTCAACAAGGTGAATTTTATGCTCTTCAGAAATTTGTCGTAATGCATCCATGTCAGCCGGTTGTCCGTAAAGATGAACAGCCACAATTGCTTTTGTCTTCTTACTAATGGTCTTTCTGACTTTATCAGGATCAATATTGTAGCTTTCAGAGTGACAGTCAACTAAAACAGGTGTGGCACCACAAAGTGTGGCACCCCACGCCGTTGCAATGAAAGTATTTGCGGGAATGATAATTTCATCACCAGGTCCTATGCCCAAGCTCCATAATGCAAGGTGGTTTCCGTCCGTACCTGAGCTCGTACCAAGACAGTATTTTACATTATGCATTTTAGCAAAATCTTTTTCAAACTCTGTCACTGATGGTCCTAGTATGAATGCTGTATTGTCAATTACTTTCTGTATTGCAGAATCAATTTCATTTTTGATTGATTTGTATTGAACTTTTAAATCTAAAAAAGGAACTTCCATTTTACTTCTCCGGGTTTAATCAGGATAAAACTATTTTTATGGGAAAAACAATATACAATAAGTATGCTAAATTCATAATAATTTAATAATTGTTAATTGTTGCTATTGAAATTATCAAGAGCAATTTATTTTTCTTATTGAATTCAAATTAACCTGCAACACTCAAAATATCCAAGGAGTGTGAGTCAATAAATTGTTATATTTTATACGTACCTTATTGATACACGTGTAGTTGCTTTTCTCATTTATATATTTTTGGAGTTAGATTAGGTGATTTCATTTCATCATTAAAACACCTTAAGTGGTACAAATGTTGTAATTTTGAATGAAAGCTTAAACTGTTTAATCAATTCTATCCCTTTATGGGTTGGTGTAAATAAGAATTTTAATGATATTTGAATTAATTCTGTATAAGTTATCGACTGTGTCATAATCTGAAAGATCAAGTGTAAAATGAAACATTTACTTTTTTTATCAGTTTTGGTATTCATATTCTATATATCCAATCTCTTATCCCAGCAACTTATCCCAGGAGATGGAGTGAGGCTGATTTTTTTAGACATAACCGATGCCATTTCAGGTGATTATTACGTTCAACCTGATGGTAAATTACAATTACCCTTTATTGGGATTATTAGCACAGTTAACAGAGAATTCCCGCAGCTAAGAGATGAGATTTATACAAAATATGATTCACTATACCGGAACCCAGAGTTGACAATCTTATCATTGTTTAAGATTAATATCCTTGGAGAAGTTTTCAAACCTGGTTATTATTTTGTAACAGAGGAACAGAAATTTTCTAGTATTTTGGCATTAGCTGGTGGGGCCACTGGAAGTGCTGATCTTGATAATGTTTATATTATCAGGAACGAAAAGGAAATACAACTTGATGCTGAGGCAATTATGCAGGAGGGAGATACTGCAATTGATTTTGGACTTCAATCTGGAGATCAAATCTATGTGCCAAGATCTTTTTGGGCAGATCCAGCTAGATTTACTTGGATATTTTCAGCAATTGCAACAGTGGTTACAATAGCAGCAATTTTTTTAGTTAATTAAAGTACATTTAATAAATTTTACATAGATAATAAAATTAAATGAATAACATCTCTAAAAAGTTATCAAAACCTGATGTCAAGGAAAAATCGTTAGCCGAAATTTTCCACATTCTATATAAAAGAAAATGGGTAATAATTATAAGCATATTTCTAGCAGTATCTATTGCATATTTTTATAGCAAAAGATCAATACCTATATACCAATCTACTGTAGTATTAAAAAAGGAGATGGCATCAAAAAGTAATTTGGATAGTGGTTTAATGGAAATAGTGAGAATGCAAACCCAGGATGAAGTAGAAACCGAGATGCAATTGGTCCGAACTGTTGACGTACTAAGCAAGGTAGTAAAAGAACTAAATTTATTCATTCATTGTGATAAATTAATTACATCGACAGGTAAAGAAATTATCTTAAACAAATCCATGTTCGAATATTTGAATCCAAAATTTAATTTAAATCAGTTACCGTTTGTATTGCCACAATTTGTTTCGATAGACCTAAGTAATTTTGACCAAAGTGAACACTACTATGTGACCAGAGAAAGTGAGAATGACTATAGTATTTATAATGCAAATACTCAGCAAATAATACAAACTGTAAAAACACCAGCCCGTGATTCCTACCTAACTAAGGATTCACCAAATGATTCCATTGCCGACATTTCATATTCTTCCGGATCATTTTTAAAGTTGAACAGTTTAATATTTAATACGACCATAGCTAAAATTAATTTAAATTGGTCAGAAGTTCCTGTTGGTAGTAAATTCTATTTTACATTCAATAGTTTTAACGGTGCTATTACAGGACTTAATGGTCAAATTTCTGTTGGGAGAACAGGGCAAACAAATATATTCTCTATTTCAATAACTTCCCCATCTCGATATGCTGCTGCAGTATTAGCAAATACACTGGTTAATAAATTCAGGGACTCACGAATTGAACAGCAAAAACAAACTATTAGATATTCCTTTAACTTCATTGATGATCAACTTCAGGAGATGCAATCTAAATTACGTGAATCTGAAGATAACTTAAGTAGCTTCAAATCAAACAGTCAAATAACTACAATTGATGCCAATTCTGGTGAGGTTGTGCGTTTCCTCAGTGATCTTGAAGCAGAAAGAATGAGTACCGAATTAAAGCTTAATGAATATAGAAATAAACTGGAAGATATGAAAAAGCAGTTGGAGAAAAGCGGATATTTTGATCAGAATCTGCTTTCTCCTGAAGGGACTGGGAGTCCTGGAAGTCCTTTTGCTACTCTATTAGAGCAACTTTCAGATTTAGAATTAAGTAGACTAGAATTGCTCCAAAAGAGAACTGAAAACCATCCAGACGTGATAAGTCTTGATGAACGAATAAGCTTAGCAAAAGAGAAGTTAGCAACTTACAATCTAAGTACTTTAACAGCCTATCAAATACTTATTAATACTCTCGATAAGAAAAGGCAAGATATTAACAATATGATGTCAAAATACGAGGTGAAATTAGAACGGTTACCAGCTCAAGAAAATAAATTCGCTCGTTTATTTAGGGAAAAGAGTGTTTATGAAAAAATGTTTACTCTTTTACTTGATAAAAGGGAAGAAATGCGAATGGCAGAATTATCCAAACTTCAAGACATTATTGTAGTTGATCCTGCAAGAGAAGCTGTAACACCTAAAGGTCCCAAAAAATTGTTCACGATATTAATTGGTTGTATTTTGGGTTCTTTTATAGGAATTATTTTAATATTTGTGCTGGAACTTAAAAACAGTAAACTCATTAACCTGGATGAAATAGAACAGGACTTTAATATTCCTGTTCTCAGCATCATTCCTAAATATACAAGAGCAATAAAAAATAAAATTGCTAATACTACCGATATCAGAGAAAAATTTGTTAATCTGATAGATGAGCAAAATGGTTTTAAAGAAACATATAGTCTCTTACGAACAAAGCTTGAACTACGGATGCTCGACAAAAAGAAAATTTTTATGATTACAAGTTGTGAAGAAGATTCAGGTAAATCCACGATCGTTGGTAACCTGGCAGTTTCTTTTGCACAAAATTCGAAACATGTCCTTATAATTGATTGTGATTTAAGAAAAGCCGGTGTATCGAGGATATTTGAATTGACAGATGAGAAAGGAGGATTAATTGATTATTTATCTACAGGAACATTACCTAAAATACATACAAGAGTATCTAAATTAATTGATATTCTGCCCACTGGTGGACTCACATTAGACTCAAGCAATTTATTAAATTCTGAAAGAATGGAAGACTTAGTTAATTTGATTGATACATCAGTTTATGATTTTGTAATTATTGATACCCCTCCCGTAACAAGAGTTGTCGATACCTTGATCCTGGGTAAATTTTTTAAAGATGCTGTGTTGGTCGTGCGCCCTGACATGTCTCTTAAAGAGAATGTTAAAGAAGGTTTGAAGGATATGGCAGATGCAAAAATTAAAATTCGTGGGCTTGTTGTTAATGCTGCTGTAATTGAAAAGTCCTATTATTATAAACATAGGTATGGTTATGGATATGGTTATGGAAGTGATAATGGAAAGAATAAAAGAACAAAATTAAGAGGTTTAAAAGCTATCAAAAAAGTATATTCTTGAGCATGCTAGCTTGCTAATTAAATAAATGTTATACGAATCGTCAGATCAAAGAACATCTTTTTAATACTGTTTTGCGAGTTATGTTTTTAAACTTTGCTGAATGGTAAAAAGAAAGCTCTCTAATCTAATAAGGAAATAAACCTTTTAATTAATCACACATACTATATACTTTTATTTCCCTTTATCAACTCAACATTTCTTTTAGGTATCTTTTTTAAATGCATTTTTAATTTAATATCTTTGTGTTACTAAATCAGTCTTCTTCAATGTTAAATAGATATTATTATTTTCTTAAACCAGTAATTCCAAGGAAATTACAGCTTTTTCTTAGACGAAAACTGATTTTCTTAAAACTTCCCAAATACAAGGATATATGGCCTGTATTAGAAGGTTCTGAAAAGAAACCTGATGGTTTTACCGGTTGGCCAGACGGTAAAAAGTTTGCTCTCATTCTCACCCACGATGTCGAACATAAAAAAGGTTACGAAAGAGTACCAAAGCTTATGGACGTAGAAAAGGAACTTGGTTTTGTCTCGTCTTTTAATTTTATCCCCGAAAGAGATTATGTTGTTGAAAAAGAGTTATTGAACACTCTTCAGAGAAATGGTTTTGAGTTCGGAGTTCACGGACTAAATCACGATGGCAAATTATTCTTCACTGAGGAAGTGTTTTCGAGGCGGGCAAAAAAAATAAATCAATATTTAGATAAATGGGGAGCCGTCGGTTTTAGAGCGCCTGCTATGCATAATAACCTTGACTGGATAGGAGAACTGAATATATTATATGATCTGTCAACTTTTGATACCGATCCTTTTGAACCTCAATCTCATGGTGTTGGCACCATATTTCCATTCTGGGTCATGAATAAGAGACATCAAAAGGGTTGTTATGTAGAACTACCTTATACTCTTCCTCAGGATTTTACTTCTTTTATATTGATGAAGCATACAACACCTGAAATTTGGAATAATAAGCTGGATTGGATTGCAGAGAATAATGGTATGGCTTTAGTTAATGTTCATCCTGATTATATTTCTTTCAATGATACAGTTAAAACTGAAGAGTTTCCGATTGAGATTTATAAGTCATTTCTATACTATATTAAAGTAAATTACAAAGATAATTTCTGGAATGCACTTCCCAAAGATGTGGCACTGTTTTGGCAAACTAATTATCGCAAATAATAAAACTAATAACGGATTTTGGTGATATGCGAGTTTTAATGATTACTCAATCCTTTTATGATTTTGATGGGCGTATTTTGAGACAAACTGCTGCGCTTACAAAAAATAATATTGATGTTGAAGTTATATGCCTTAACCTTGGTAATTTTCCAAAATATAATAAGGTTGAAAATGTAAATGTTTACAGGATTATGAAAAAATTTCCACAGGATAAGTTTTTTCATTATATATTTTTTTCGGTTGCTTTTCTCATTAAGTCTTTCGTTATAACATTTAAATTGCTTTTTAAAAATAAGCCGGACATCGTCCAGGTACATAATATGCCCGATTATCTTGTCTTCGCAGCAATATTTCATAAGTTTGCAGGTGTACCGGTTGTTCTTGATATGCATGACCTCACAGTTGAATTATTTAAAGAAAAGTGGGGTGAAAGAAAGTTTAAATATTTAAGACCTGTTCTTGTAGCCGTCGAAAAAATGTGTGTTAAATTTTCTGACAAAGTTATCACAGTTTCGGATCAATGCGGCGAAAAATTGATGGAGAGAGGTCTTCCTGAAGATAAATTAACTATAGTAATGAATGTCGCCGATTCACAGTCATTTCCTTATTATAAAAACCGGAACTTTAATAAAATAGAAAGCGGCTTAAAACTTTTTTATCACGGTACGTTTGCAGAGAGGTACGGTTTGCATAATACTTTATATGCACTTCCTGATGTTGTCAAAAGAATTCCCAGCACAGTATTTTATATAGTCGGTAAATTCGAAAACGAGTACGGAAACTATCTTAAAAAACTTGCTATTGAACTAAATATAGCGGACAACGTTAGTTTTAATCACCCCATTCCATACGAAAAGGTAGGTGAAGAACTGAAGTTTGTCGATATCGGCATTATTACAGAGACGGTTTTTGAATACACAAATCTGGGAATTCCAACTAAAGCATTTGAGTATGCAGCAACAGGACTGCCTTTCGCAATTAATGATATAGAAATTAATCGGTCTGTTTTTAGGAATGAGAGTGTGGCTTTCATTCATCATAATAATAAGAAACAAATAGCAAGTGAATTAATTAATCTTTGCCTTAATCCGGAACGCAGAAAAAAAATGTCTCTTAATGCTTACGCTGATGTGATGAAAGTTTCAGATGAAGTTATGCGTGAAAGATATTTAGATTTAATGAAATCACTATCTACTAATCATAAAAGTTCAATTGTAGGTAAATTCAAATTAAGATAATAACCAAGGCAAGTGATGTATAAAAAAATTTTAATACTGGCTCCTCATACTGATGATGGTGAACTTGGCTGTGGGGGCACTATTGCAAAGTTCATTGAGGAAGGCAAAGAAGTGTATTGTGCCGCTTTCTCAATTGCAGAGGACTCAGTTCCGGAAGGTTTTGAAAAGGATGTTTTAATACACGAATTTACTAATGCTCTGAAAACTCTTGGTGTTCCTCAGGAAAACTTATTCATATACAGGTACAGGGTTAGACATTTTCTTACTTACAGACAGGATATACTTGAAGATATTGTAAAACTTAGATCAAAAATAAATCCTGATCTTGTCTTTGTTCCCAGTCCAAATGATGTCCATCAGGATCACCAGGTAATTACTGCTGAAGGACTTAGGGTTTTTAAAAAAATATCCATTCTCGGATATGAACTACCCTGGAACAATATAATTTTTGAGACAAGAAGCTTTGTAAAGCTCGAGAAAAGACATATCCAGAAGAAAATTGAAGCTTTAAATTGTTATGAGACACAAAAGGAGAGAAGTTATTTGAACGAAGAATTTATTTTTGGTCTTGCAAAGACAAGAGGCACTCAATTTGAAAGTGAATATGCAGAGTCTTTTGAAGTTCTTAGAATTTTAATTTAATCTTAATCGAAGCAATATTTATGACAGTTGCCATACATCAACCAAATTTTTTACCCTGGCTAGGATATTTCTATAAATTGTCAATATGCGACTGCTTTGTTTTCTTAGATGATGCTCAATTCTCAAAGAATAGTTTTATTAATAGAAATAAAATTAAAACTCCTCGTGGTGCAGATTGGTTGACATTACCTGTTCAGTCATCTGGTAAATTTGGGCAGAATATAAATGAAGTTCGAATTAATAACTTTGCAGATACGAATAAGAAAATTCTTACTACAATTAAAATGAATTATTCCAAAGCGGAATACTTCAAGCAATATTTTCCTGAATTGGAAGAAATATTTAATAATAGTTCAGAAAATCTTTCGGAGCTGAACATTAATTTAATTCTTTGGATTTACAAAATATTACAAATTAATAAGCAATTTTACTATTCAAGCAAAATTTTAGATGTTCAGGGAAGCGCTACAGAAAAATTAATTTCGATATGTGAAAAACTTGAGTGTAATACTTATCTGTCTGGATTTGGTGGTTTAAAATATCAGGAAGAGGAATTATTCTCAGCAGCAAACATTGAATTGAAAATTTATAATTTTAATCATCCCCAGTATTCACAACTTTGGGGAGAGTTTCTGCCAAATCTTTCAATTTTAGATCTAATTCTTAACTGTGGGGAAGAAGGTAGAGATTTACTTGGCGCAGGTTGAATGTAATAATTAATTATAAAAAGAATAACATAGTGCCTTGGTAGAATAATTAAAATTTATACAAATACGTCCTAATCTAAATGTTTTGTTATTGGTAAATTTTATAGACAAAACAATAAATTGTTAAATCCTTTTTATTATTATGAAAAAAGCATTATTAACCGGAATAACCGGGCAAGACGGAAGTTACTTAACGGAAATACTCCTTGATAAGGGATATGAAATCCACGGAATTATAAGGAGAAGCAGTTCATTTAACACAGGAAGAATTGATCATCTCTACAACAACGCTGAAATTCTTAATAAAAAATTGTTCCTTCATCACGGTGATCTTGTAGATACGAGTAATTTAAATCGTCTACTTGAAAAAATTCAACCTGATGAAATATATAATCTTGCTGCACAAAGCCACGTTAAAGTATCCTTTGAAATTCCTGATTATACAGCACAGGTAGATGCACTAGGCACATTAAGATTTCTCGATGCAATTCGTGAAGTCGGATTGAGAAAAGTAAAATTCTACCAGGCTTCAACCAGCGAGCTTTATGGAAAAGTTCAGGAAGTGCCGCAAGCAGAAAAAACCCCGTTCTATCCACGTTCCCCTTATGGCGTCGCAAAGCTTTATGGTTACTGGATAATAGTAAACTACCGCGAAGCATATAACATTTTTGCTAGCAACGGAATATTATTTAATCATGAATCACCAAGAAGGGGAGAAACATTTGTTACGAGAAAAATAACAAGAGCAGCAGCAAGAATTGCTGCCGGACTTCAGTCAAATCTTTCACTCGGTAACTTAAACGCAAAACGGGATTGGGGTTTTGCACCAGAGTATTGTGATGCAATGTGGATGATACTTCAGAATGACACGGCAGAAGATTTTGTAATTGCAACCGGTGAAACAAGAACAGTAAGAGAATTTGTCATTCACTCTTTCAATCATCTTGGAATTGAGATTGAGTGGAAGGGTACGGGCGTTGATGAAAAAGGTATAATTAAAAATATTGACTTCGAAGAAGCAAAATCACTGATTGACTATTCCCAGAACAGGCAGAAGTATAAGTTTGATTTTACGAAAAACTTAAAACCCGGAAAGGAAGTTGTACACGTTAACCCAAGTTATTACCGGCCAACAGAAGTTGATTTATTGATTGGTGATCCTTCGAAAGCACAAAAATTGCTTGGCTGGAAAGCAAAAACAAAATTTGAAGACCTTGTTCAGATAATGATAAAATCTGATATGGATAAGGTTCTGAAGAGAGGTTATTAA
Organism: Ignavibacteria bacterium; assembly: GCA_029863735.1. The sequence goes on along the minus strand of JAOTUT010000003.1, from coordinate 16,272 downwards.
AGCTTATTTATGAAAACAGCTATTATCACGGGAATAACCGGACAGGATGGGGCATACTTAAGTAAATTTCTGCTTGAAAAAGGTTATAAGGTTATCGGGATTACACGAAACTTACAATCAGGAAATCTTTATGGGCTAAGTTTTTTAGGGATTGAGAACGATTTGCAATTAGTTGAAGCGAATGTATTTGATCTTTCCAACATTATCCGCTTACTTGAAAAATATAAACCCGATGAGTTTTATAATCTGGCAGCACAGAGTTCTGTTGGCTTATCATTCGAACAACCAATCGGTACACTCGAATTTAACATCATTTCTGTTGCTAATATTCTTGAATCAGTAAGGATTGTTAACAAGGATATAAGAATATATCAGTCTTCAAGCGGTGAAATGTTCGGGAATGTTTCGAAAGAGCTTCTACCAATCGATGAAAATTTTCTGATTCATCCTGCAAGTCCTTATGCAATTTCCAAAGCTGCTGCTCATTGGATATCAGTTAACTACCGCGAAGCATATCAGCTTTTCATTTCCAGCGGTATATTGTTTAATCACGAATCTGTATTAAGAAGACAAAACTTTGTTACAAAAAAAATAATATCATCTGCATTCAAAATAAAAAGAAATGAGCTTGATATACTTAAAGTAGGAAATACTTCTATTATGAGAGATTGGGGCTACGCACCCGAGTATATTAAAGTGATGTGGAAAATGTTAAATGTTCCTAAATCTAGTGATTATATTATTTGTTCTGGTGAAGCACACACTATTCAACAATTTATTGAAAAAGTATTTGCCAATGTCGGTCTTGATCATAATAAATACATTAAATTTGATGGGACGCTTTACAGACCGGTAGAATTGGAAATTATTTATGGAAATCCACACAAAGCCAAATCGGAACTTAATTGGAATTATGCTATAACATTCGATGATCTAATAAATAAATTAATTGAAGATGAATTAAAATATCAGGAATGGTGGAATAAAAAGCGATTTGTTTAACTCTTGCTATCAGGAAAATATCTGTAACCGTTGTTTTTAAAAATGGTTCTGGAGGATAAATATTATTTTGTTATTTGGATTAATATTTTTAGAAATGTAAAATGTTTTTAAATCAAAAAATAATTTTTATAAGCTGGACTAAATTCTCACGCCATTCTGATTTGCTTGGCCAGGCTCTTGGCGCTGAAATTTTTTTCATTGATAACCTGATTAGTTCACGTGGTATTCTCTGGAAATTATTTTTCCTAATAGACTATTTTTCAAAAAGTTTTAGAACATTGAAAATAATATGGAAAACCAGGCCAGCAGTTGTCTTTATACAAAATCCTCCATCACTTACTGCTATAGTGGTTGTGTTCTTCAGCAAAATATTCAACTTCAAAGTTGTAGTTGATTCACACAACGGGGCATTTGAAAGGCCCTGGGTTTCAATTCCATTTCATAAGTGGGCGCTTGATGAATCTGATCTTGTTATTGTTCATAATTCGGAACTCTATAACAATTTGAAAAGAAATCCAACTTTCAAAGATGTCAAGCTCAAAATCCTTAATTCGAGATTATCTGAATTTCCTGGTATAACAAAAAATCAGAACGGTGATCCTTATATGTTTGTAATTACATCGTATTCGGGGGATGAACCCGTGTTTGAGATGATGGAAGGCATCCGACTTTATATTTTGGATAATAGGACAGAGTTGAAATTTAAAATCACCGGTAACTTCAATAAAAATCCTGATTTATATAGAAAATATTCCCAGGTAAAAAATATAGAGTTCATTGGGTTTGTAAGTGAAATTGATTACAACAGTCATTTAGTAAATGCTTATGGGGTAATATCACTTTCGACAAGAAATGACGTGCAGCAATTTGCTTTAATGGAAGCCGTTGGAGCAGAAGTGCCCTTCATTTCATCAAAGAATTCAACCAATGAGTCACTCTTCAATGATAGGATGATTCTTTCAGAGAATAATGCTTTAGAAATTGCAGCAGCAATAGAAAAATTTGTGAGAGAAAGAGATAGATTTTATGGTAATGTACTTGAAATTAAAAGAATGCAGCACGATAAATGGTGGCGGGATTTTAACGAGGTTAAAACATTTTTAAGCATAACATAGATATCATATCAGGCATAATTCTTTAATGAATAAGAAATCCGACCAGGGGCATCCCATAACACTTGTATCAGTATGTATAGCAACCTATAAAAGGGAAGCACTTCTTGAAAAACTTTTAGAAAGCCTGGTCAGGCAGTTGATTCCGGAAAATATGTCATTAGAACTTGTCGTTGTTGATAATGATGGAGGAGGAAGTGCCGAAAAAGTAGTTCGGAAGCATATTGACTCAGAAAAAATGAATTTTAAATATTTTGTTCAACCAGAAAAAAATATCAGTCTTACACGAAACGATTGTGTAGCGAATGCAACTGGTGATTATATTTGTTTTATTGATGACGATGAAATCGCTTCAGAGAATTGGATTACTCGTCTTTACGAAGCCTTATCAGCTTTTAACGCAGACGGTGTTTTCGGTTATGTTGAACCTATATTTGATGAAAATATAGCCGATAATTTTAAGAAAAGAGAATATTACTTTAGCACTGTGGATAAAACGGGTTCGACTGCTAAATTTTATTTTACTACGAACGCTTTGATTAAAGCAGAACTTCTAAAAAATGAAAAAATACCTTTCCATCCGGGATACGGCTTAACCGGCGGGGAAGATGTCCACCTGTTTGAAAGATTAGCAGATAAAGGGGCAAAATTTATTAATTGTAAAGAAGCAATTACTTATGAGATCATTCCTATAAGTCGAGCTACAAGTAGATACCTTTATAACAGGGCATTACGGGGTGGTCAATCTTTTGCTCGCAGAACATTAGAGAAAAATGAAAAACTTTCGCTCAAACTCATTATATTATCAAAAGCGATAATTATGATAATGTATTCCACTTTTTTTTACTTATTAGATCTCTTCTCAAAACATAATAGACTTCTAAGACTCCAGAATATTGGTGCCTCCGTGGGGAAGATAAGAAGTTTGCTCGGTACTTATAAAAATCTTTATTAAGATATGGTTGTCCAACGAAGCTTACAATCTCTTCGTATTTTTATCAACAGTAGATTAAAAAATAATTAACGAATTTGTTTTTTTTCAAAGATAATTATGGATGTAAAATCTGAGATAAGAAGTGGTACTTTTTGGCTGGTTGGATTCAGATATGCCGGTTTATTTATACAGATTATTATCTCAGCGATTCTGGCTCGAATTCTTTCACCTGAAGAATTTGGAATAGTTGCCGTTGTGACTGTATTTGTAAATTTTTTTATCCTTCTAAGCGATTCAGGTATCGGTTCAGCAGTAATTCAGAGAACCAATATTACAGAATCGGAAACGTTTTCTCTCCTGATTATTACTATTCTATTGAGTCTATTTCTCTCATTGGTACTCTGGTTTATGGGAAATTTCATTTCTCAGTTCTATAATAATCCTGAATACACACGAATTGCACATTTACTCTCTATTTCCCTTTTCTTTTATACAGCTAATGCAATTCCCTCAGCGTTGTTATTTAAACAAAAGAAATTTAAGCAATCAGGTTTAATTAATATTTCGGTACAATTTATTTCGGGAATAGGAACTATCATATTAGCATATTCAGGATTCAGCTATGATTCAATTATCTATGGAAATATTTTGAACTCTATTTTGATATTTTTTATAAGTCTTAAAGTTGTCAAAATTAGATTTTTCAAGAAAATTGGTTTTGATATAATCAAACAGATTTTTAATTACTCTTTTTTTCAGTGGATATCAAACATTTTAACCTATTTTTCAAGAAACCTTGACAATCTTTTAATCGGAAAGTTTTTAGGTGTTACTGCGTTAGGTAATTATGACAGGGCTTATTCTCTTGTAATGTTACCGGTTTCGCAAATTTCCAAGACAATAAATACTGTTTTGCATCCCGTACTAGCTACATTTCAGGCTGAGCCCAATTATATATATGATGTTTACAAAAAAGTTGCTAAATATCTTTCTATTTTAGGCCTGCCTCTTTCAATATTCTTATATTTCTCGGCAGAGGAAATCATTATAATTTTATATGGTTCCAAATGGTACTCTGCTATTCCTTCCTTTAAGTATTTGTCGCTTTCTATAGGTTTTCAAATGATGTATGTTAGTGCAGGATCTATATTTTTGGCACTTGGTAAAACAAAATACTTATTTTACACAGCTGTACTCATGGCAATTTCAACTATTTCAGGAATATTATGTGGAATTTTTATAGGGAATAGCATTAATTCAGTAGCGTTCTTCCTAATTTTTTCTTTTACACTGAACTTCTTTATAGCATTTTATATACTAGTTGTGAAATTGCTTCAAAAGAGAATTAGTGATTTTATAAGTGCACTTCTCCCAGGTATTAAGATTGCATTAGCTGTTTTATTTATAAATGTACTCTTTAGTGAATTCGTGGTAATGAGCAATTTTTTAATTTTTAATCTAGTCTTCAAACTCACAATATCTTTTATTGTATTTTCAGGAATACTTTTTTTAATTAAGGAGCACAAAAATGTTCTATCCTTGTTCGGATGGAAAAACTAGAAGTTAAATTTTGAAATCAAATTTCCCCATTTAAAATTTATTAAATACTTTTTAAAACTTGATTATAAGTAAATAGAAATTGCAAAAATAAGTCATCAAATTAAGTCGTTTTTATTATTGAATTTTATTATGAACATGTTAAATAAGACTTTACTTAAGTTTACTTTTGAAAATAAGAGAATTTTAATATTGTCATCACAGGAATGGGGAGATATATTTGTCTCAAAGCATCATTATGCACTTGAACTTTCAAAGAAAAATATAATTTGGTTTCTTAATTCTGGTTTTAGAAAAAAACTAGGTAAATTTGTTTCAGTAAATTCCGTTTCAAATAATTTATTTATTATAGATTACTTCTATCTTTATTATGGTTTAAATAAGCTGCCATTTTTCATCATTAAATTATTAAACTATTTAATATCAAAAGCGATAAAAAAAAAAATTGGGGAAATAGATGTAGTATTGTCATTTGAGCAGACTCGTTTTTTTAACTTAAACCTATTTAATGCAAAATATAAAATATTCCTTCCTTTTGATTACATCCCAAGTTATCCTGAATTTGAAAAGAAAGTCGCTGATTCAGCAGATATTATTATCTCCGTTTCCGATGAAATATTAAAGAATATTAAATCAGCAACTCCAAAAGTTAAAATCAATCATGGTTTGTTTATTCCTGCAAATAATATAGAGATACCCTTTGTAATAAAAATGAATAAAGAGAAAGTGAATGTAGCCTATGTTGGGACACTTAATCATGGGCATATTGATCGAGAAAATTTTTTAAATATAGTGCAATCCAATCAAAAATGCGTCTTTCACATAATTGGACCATATAACGAGCCAAAAGTAAAAAATATGGATTATTTTAATTTTTTTAAACAATTATCCTCTTTCAATAATATTTATTTTCATGGTGTTATAGATAAAGAAACATTATTTTCAGTATTGAAGTCTTTCGATATTTTTTTTACCTGTTATGACTGGATGAATAACCCAATACGTATTTCAAATAGTCATAAAGTACTCGAGTATCTCTATACCGGTAAGGTCACCATCACAAATTTTTTCAGTGCTTATAAAGGTGTTCCGGAAGAAATTTTAATAATGCCCCGATCGAATAATGATATAGCGCAAATAATTAGCCAAGTATCAAAGAATTTAAGTTATTATAACAGTCAAGCCAATATGATTAAAAGAAAGGAGTTTGCAATGCAGTATACTTATGAGAAAAATATTTTAAGGATTGAACAAGTGATTAATGAAAGAAGTTACGATCGATAATTCCTATTAAAATTCCTAGAATTTATAAATTACAATGGAAAATGCGTTACAAGTCCAATAGTTCATATACTATAATAAACAATCTAACGAATATTTTTTTTAAGCCCGAGAGGTTGATACTTATTAATTTTTCAGTGTTGTTGATTTTTGCAATGTTTGGAACTGGACCACCAGATAGTTGGTGGGGAGGAGTAAGAAAGTCTAAAGAAGCTTTTTATTCAGAGTCAAGTAACTTAAGTAAACAAATCATATATATTTCTCTTTTTATTTCTTCTGTAATAGCTCTTATAGGGAATCAGAATGAACTCATTAGTTTTATAAAAAAGGAAAAGTATTTTTCGATATTTATAAGCTTCTGCATTCTGAGTATGATCTGGTCTGAAGAAAGCATGATATCATTTAAAAGATCCTTTCAATCATTTGTAGATTATTTAGTTATTATAATGGCTGTTGTATTTATTAAGCCTCAGAAAGTTCTTAATAGTGTTAGGATAATAGTCACACTATATATTTTAATGACATTTTTTGTTGTAATGGTACTTCCACAAGGTATTGACCCCGTTTTTAATACATGGCGTGGTCTGAGCACTCAAAAAAATGGTTTAGCACAGATTGCTCTGTTTTGCTTTTTATGCTCTCTTTTTTTCTACTCAATGGATGATTCAATTTATTCAAAATATTGGAATTATTTTGTGATGGGTTCATCTGTTCTAATAATATTTATGGCAAGCAGTTCCACAATTATACTGGTCTTTTTAATTATTGGTGGAATTTCTTTACTTATAAAAATTTCAAAAGCTTTTAATGAAATAAGAATGGGAAAGGTAATATTTGTAACCATTATTTCTTTTGTAATGATATTTTTACTTTTTATACTTTTTTTTGCAGGAGAAATTTTTGCATTAGTAACTGATATTTTTAATAAAGATTTAACCTTTACCGGAAGAACTATCTACTGGCCGTATTTGATAGGTGATGTACAAAAAAATTTATTTTTAGGGTGGGGTTTTGGTTCATATTGGGTGATGGGCAGTGAACACTTATACAGGCTATTTATTATTGAAAGTCTTAGAATGAATACGGCTCACAACGGCTATATTGATTTGGCTCTTCAGTTAGGGCTTATAGGATTTAGTATATTCATAATTATTGTAGTAGTATTTTTCCGCAGAGCATTAAAAATAGATAATTACGCCGCAGTTCTGACTATCGGAGCAATATTAATTAGTAATATAACATCAACAATATTTCTTGGTGATGATTCACTTACGTTTGGTTTTTATTATTTCTACTTGATGATATCCAAATCGTATTATTTGTCTGAGGCTCAAAATTAGCTGGTATTTATGGCATTCCGCATTACATAGAAATTGATGCAGAGAGCAATGAATATGAGGTACTGATGGGACTAACACATAAAGTAAACTCAATTTCTTTTGAGTTTACTTTACCTGAGAAAACTAAAAAAACAACAATGTGCTTAGATTATTTGAGCAAGTTAAATGTAACTATGCTTTGGAAATCAATAAATATATTCATCTGGAATTAAATAGATGGGAAAATATAAGTGAGCTTATAAATAAAATTAATACCTTTGAGGAATCCCTGTACGGAGACGCATTTATGAGAATAAAAAGCTAAATTATTTTCACTAATTTAGGTTTGGAATTATCTTCATATAGTAAATAGGCTTTCGTACTCATTAACAAAATAGGATGTTTGAATTAAAATAAAAAGAATTTTTTTATAAAGTTGGGTATAATAGACCTTAATGATTCAGGGATCCATTTTTTTATTTTTTCTCTCCGCTCAAATCTATTAGCAAGTGCCTTGTTATATCCCTGCAACCACCAACTATCACTGTAAGGATTGATCGTAGGGGCATTAGTTCTTTTGAAAATGGCAAGACCATCTACAACTTCCGATAACTCCCACATTGAGCTAACTTTTAATATTTCAAACATTCTTTTTATTGTTGGTATTTCAATATCGTCAATTAGAAGTAAACCACCCACTTCTATATGTGGATAAAAATAAAAGTACTCCAGATCGGGGAAAGGGTAACCGTGTGGCCCATCTAACAAAACAATATCAAATTTTTCGGTAAAAATATAATCTGATAAAGTTTTTTGCGTGGGACCCTCTACCAACGTTACATTTTCCGGTTTAAATAAATTTGAAGTTTTTACTGCTGATAGACTATTCCAGTTGTCTAATGTAAAGACAATATGATTTTGGGATAAATGAGAAAATAGCAAAGTTGTTTTACCGGAACCTGTCTCTGCAGTTTTCTTAATACTCTTTAAATTTGAAGCATGATTTAAAATAGCCCGCAAAATATTGATTGTAACCGAACCTGATTTGTGCCAGTTAGCAGGTAAATCAGAAATTTCTTCAATTAAATTACTTAATGTAATCATGGTGTAAAAAGTCCTCCTTCAAAAATTATTTTGAAAATAGATTTTTTAATTTTAAGCGATCGACTCCGTATAGAAAATATAAAATAAATCAAATTTCAACGTCTTTAGCAAAACTAGGAAATCCCCCCTTTGGAAATTCAATTTTTGAGTTAAAGCCCAGCCAGTATTTTGGTGCAAAAATAGTTCCTTTTTCTTTAATCAAATAGGCTGCCCACCAACCGAATGAGCTTGTGCTTAGTACACCACTTTTACATTTTGTTATAATTGCAAAATCTATCCCCGGAGGATTATTAACGGATAACTTTTTGTTTTTTAACCAAGCAAATTCCATTTCAACAAATTCAGGATCATCGCTTAAAAAGATGAAGAAACTGTTCGATGTGTTTTTAATAAAATAGTCTATACAATTTTTATAATAGCTTATTGGTAATAAGGTGCCATTTCCAAATATTTTTAAATTATGATAATCTCCCCTTCTGATATGTACAAATATGTTATAAGTATCTAGCGGTATATCATAAAAAAATTTTTGTGCTTCATTAAGATATTTGCTCTTTATAATTAATTTTTCTATGGCGCTCCTATGAAAGAAATATTCACTTTGAAAATAGCCCTGTTTAATGAATCGGATTGTTTTTAAAATTCCAAGTTTAACCGAATATGTTGTAGATTCGCGTTTTGGTGAGCTTTCCTCATGTCCAGTAGGATTATCATAAATCACCTCGATCTTCGTAATTATCCGGATTGATACCAAAATATCTAGAATAGGGTAGAAGATTCTGAAAATAATTCCTCGGAAATATCTTTTTTTTCTTGATATAATAATTAGTTCATCCAGTTCGAAAATATCCTTTAATTCTTCAAAGCCTGAAACAAATACTTTTTCTCCCCTTTTTCTTATACTATTTATGAATGCATACTGAAAAATCTGGTTTCCAAGTCTGCCACCTGCTATAAAAATAATCATATTTAATTATTATAGATTGAAAAGTTTAAATTAGTTTGAGTATATAATAAAGTTATAACTGGTTAAATTAATCTCTTTTACTCTCGAAAATGTATTTTTTGAATCTATAAAACGTGCTAATAACGGATTATGGTAAATAATCAAAACTTTTCTGGGATGTACTAATATTGATCTTGAAATATTTTCCAAAACAACATTAATGATTTTTTCATTAAAGGGGTTGAACATAAAAAAAACCGATTCATCATTTTGGATTTTATAAGTTGCTGCATCAGTTTCAATAATTTCAAATTCGGTTTTTATTTTTGATTTGGCTTTATACAAAGCACAGTTATTTTCAGCAGCAATGCATAATTCTCTGGCAAATTCTACTCCACGTACCTTCTTAAAACCAAATTCTGATGCAATCAGAAGAACTCTTCCTTTACCGCTTCCAAAGTCTACAAGCACTTTTTGTGTGTCTAGCATTGGCTTAATGATTTTAAACATCTTCCTGAGCGGATATACTTTTGTCGGTTCATAATTATTGCTTTTTTCCTTGTTTTCACCTTTTATTGTCAAGTTATTAAGTCGTGCAAATATGCGTGTATCAGTTCCGTACCTGAAGTCAAATAAATAATCTGAAACCCAGGCACGTAATTTGAACAAAGTACCTTTAATTCCATATGCCCGCAATGAAGTTGATATTCTGCGTTTTAAGTCTTTAAATATATTAATCATCATTTTAGAAGTTGTTTAGAAATTCTGTTTCATATTTTATTATTGAGTATTATACTTACGAAATAGACATATCCCATTATTTAACTATCTAATTTACAAATAACCTAATTTGAAATTTTCTTTTGATATTAAATTTGCTTTTCGCTTTCAATTTTATTCTTTAACTTTTTTCGTACAGTTCGTCTTAATTTATCATAAAGCCCAGTATTCCTTAGCAAAGAGCGGCTCCATTTATTAATCAGCGTATTAAAGGTGACATTTGCAATAAAAAAAATATTTGAAGCTTTAGGAATATATAATCTGATTCGAAGGTCTTCAATGTTACCAGATGATAAGATTTTTTTATACAGATCCGATCCATGAGTAAAATCAATAGTATCAGCAAGTCTGGAATTAATCACATCTTCGATCATTTTTAAATATAAGTAAGTACCAAGCTGATTTTTTTCGTAATCTGTTCTTATCCCGGTATATTCCAAAAGAAAAGTACGCATATAATTATTGCATAATAAAAATGAACAGGGGATATCGTTTACATATAGGATGTATCCCCTGATATATCCTTTAGCAGCTAACCATTGTTTTTGCTTAAGTTCATCAGGAGTAGATTTAAAGCCTACGTTAATAGCCCGGAGCTGGCTTTTCTGAGCTATCTGTTCAGCCTCATTGAAAAAGTTTTCGATATCATTTACATCTGTGAATACTTTAATAACTGTTTTATTTATTGAATCCTTTTCTACTCGTCTCATTAATCTTCTGAATTTCTGACGGCTATTTGTATTTCTGCTATTTATAAACGATTCAAAATCTGCAGGTAATTGCAGTATTGAATGGTCTTCAAAAGATGGGATAAGGTCCCGCATCATTTGGTTTCGAAAATTTAGAAGATATTTAGAAAGTTCAGTATGCCTGTGCATTAAATTAAAGAAGATGTAATCTATATCTTTTTCCTTCAATACCGGTATTACTGATTTAATAAAATTATGGACGGTTACTTCGGAACTAATGTTATCAAAGATACCATAAGGGTATATATGGTAGCACTTTTTTTTCATCCTGATAAAATTAAGCTTGAAATAAGCGATAGATGGAGAGAAATTAGTTGTTTCAATCCTACCGCTGGTTATGAGAACAGGTTTTTCATCATCAAAGAGAGCAAAAACGAGCGGATCACCAATGATCATACCTTCTGAAACCTGAAACCTGAAATATTCGAAATCATTTTCTACCATTTTGGGTTCATCCCGGTTAACAGCAAAATCCATCCAGGCCGCTTTTATTGAATCGAGTTCATCAAGCCTCGTGAATGTTTTAAGTGAATATGCCATTAGTTTTTTTATGTTTATTTATATTGGTTAAAATTATTTATTTCTTCAAAATTAATATCAGGGATTAAAATATCATTTATTTATGATCTAAAATACCACTTTAATATATTTATTTTGACTTAAGACGAAAATTTTTTGACTAACATAAGTTAAAGGTTTAAGTTTTTAATCGATTTTGATAAGTTAAAAGGTACTTAGTCTGGAGTATTACTTTCAACATTCCACTAATTTCTAAGATGTCTATTTTTTTTAGAGATGAGTTCTAGTGAAGGAAGAAGAACTTATAAATCTGACTAGCGGATCACAGTCCTCTTTTTACCTAATTATTAGTTCCCAACAATTATATGAGAATTAAGCGGATAAAATTAATGATTGTCAGGGAATAGAAATTTTTTATTGGCAGGTCTTTAAAAAGTACACCTTCAAGGTTTTCAAAACACATACTTGATAAACCTTGAAGGTTTTAGAATTTTTCAGATACTTATCTAAGAAGTATCATCTTTTTTGTGTCGGCAAAATTCTCACTCTCGAGTCTGTAAAAATATATCCCCGAAGTAAGTCCATCGGCATTGAATTTGAAAACGTGCGTGCCCGAATCAAATTCACCATCAGCCACTTCAACAACCAGCTCACCAAGCATATTATAAACTGCAAGTTTAATATAAGTTTTGTACGGCATTCTTATGGCTATATTGGTTGAGGGGTTGAAAGGGTTTGGATAATTCTGTTGCAATTCGAAACTAGATAGTTCCGGGATATCTATCATTATTTCGTTTGAATATTGATAATCACCGTCGTGAGTTAGTTCTTTCAGTCTATAAAAATATTTGCTTTCCGATAAATTCTGATCAATGTAGTTATATGTATGTCCATTATTTGTTGTGCCATTCCCGTTTACAAATCCGATTTTCTCGTAAGAAAAATTCTCACCTCTTCTCTGCACTTCAAATCCGTAACAATTAGTTTCAGATGAAGTAGTCCAAACAAGATTGACTTTCCCTTCAGAATAAGAAGCATTAAAGGATGTTAGCTCAACATAGACAACGCCATCCAGTCCCCATATTTCAGCTTCATATATATTTGCCCAAGATTGACTGGGTATGCTATTTATTAAAAGTAATTTTATAAATCTTGCGGAAACAGATGGAAAAGATTCAATTGTCCATTCCTCTGAGATTGACTGAACCTGATCCAATACCTGAGTCCAGGTAGCGTTTGTATCATTTGTTGCAAATATGGAATAAATATAATTCCGACCAAGATTGAACCTATAAAATGAAAACCTTGTTTGCGTAAATTCTTTTTCTGATCCTAAATCAAATATTAGGTGTTGAGACATGGGAAGAGCTGCCCAACATGATTCAGGATTCTGAAAATAACCTAATCCATCTATGGTATTTTCTGGTGGATAATTAGGACTATTTGTAGAGGAAGCGCTGACGGCAATTATTTCCAATTTTACCGGACTCTGGGGTAATATTATCCACTCATAATTCGCAAAATTAGCGGTTGGAGAAATCATATTACCTGAAAGGTCAGTAACATTATTTACAGTAACAGTGTATGAACCCACAGAATGAGCTGAGGTAGTTAAGATAACTTCGCTACCGGATAATGATGCGGTAGAGATATTTATTCCGTTTGTTATTGTATAATTACCTGTATTTTGAGCACCCGATTGCTCCAGTGGTTCAGAAAAAATTATTCTTAGTGTTACAGAATCAAGTAACGCAGCACTTATTACTTCAGGAGGAGTAACATCCACAACGATAGTTGCAAAATTCCATAAAGGACCGGAAGTGGTGTGTCCCTGGTTATCCTTTGCAACAATTTTCCAGTAATAGGTTGTGTTGGTAATCAGATTTCCCGGGTTAAAGCTTGCATTTGACTGGTTAGATGAAACGAGTGGAGGATTAGTACCGGTTCCAAAATAAACATCATAAGTTAATGGGTCACCGTCGGGGTCAGAGCAGGTCCAGGTCATTGTCAAGTTAAGAGGCTGTGCTGTTGCACCGTTTGTAGGGCTCGGGTTTGTTGGCGAATATGGGGGATAGTTTCCTCCGCCACCTCCTCCGGCAAATTCCCAGGCACCAACAGAAGGATTGCTGCCTCGTAGTACAGGATTACTCCAGGACACATAGGGATTATCGAATGATTTCCATTCTAAACCAAAAGATTCAACCAATGCTTGTAAATCAGTTCCATAATTCTTAGCAGGTGAGGTTGCCTGTAATGTATAATCACCACTTGCATAATCTGTGAACTTCATATCAGTAGTTGGCAAATCATTAGCAGATACACCCTTCGCCTGCATCCAGGCTAATGTTCTTGAACTCCCCGATGGATTGCAATAAGGATAAGTAGTTGAACCACCCGAATAAATTACGTTGTAATCATATTCATTAAATTCGGATTCAAATGGGTCAAGAACCCACACCCCATCTACGCCACTACTATAAAATATATTATTCTTAGCTATAAACGGTTCGGTCATATGACAATGTGCTGGAGAACTACCCCCGCTATGAATTAAGGTATTATGAATCAGGTATATAGCTCCTGCTGAACCTATACAAGGCCCGCCCCATCCTGCACAATCAAAAGCTAACCCTGTACTTACACCTGGCTGAACCTGAACATTATTATATACTATCATTGTATCACCAGGATATACTACGTTAAGCATTCCGACTTGGGAGTGTTCTCTGTAAACATTAGCTAAATAATTATTGGCTATTACTACTCTGCCTATGCCATCACCGAATTGGATGTTGTCGTTATGACCAGTACCTATTACATTACTTTGTACAATCCTGTTATTAAGTATAAACAAATTATCAAAGTAAGCTCCCCCCATTACATCAGTTTGCGAATTATATTGTGAGTCTGATTCAACATCGCACCATCTGATGAACAAAGAATCAAATTGGCAGTTTGAAGGTGGGGGCGATACTCCATAATTCCCCCAAAATGAAATACCAGCACTTGAAACTTTTCTAACTACCACACTATCTAAATAAACCACATTTATCGGGTCGTCAATATCAACACCCATATAATTATTCGTAGTTTTTAGGTTCTTTACCTTTATATAACTCACATCGTCAATATCTATCCCGACAGTATTTCCTCTAAATACAGGAAGCGAACTGTTTGTAGGATTGCCCATATAGGTTACTAAAGCACTTGAAGTTCCTGATATTTGTGGAGTGAATGTTATATTGTTATAATCACCTTCAATTACATATACAAAATCTCCAGGCTGTATATTTAGATTATTCATATTGGCTATGGCTGCTGCATTAGACGAATCTGCACCCGTTTTAGAACCTAAACCCGTTGTGGAAACATACCAGAAATTTGAACTTGTTTGAGGGAAAGCAAAGAATTGAAATGCTATTATGAAAACAATCTTAAGAAGTTTTTGCATCATATTTTCTCCATGCATTTTTATTTGCAAATGATTAAGAGTCTATTCGTTAGAGAACAAACCACTAGTTCTCCATTAATTTCAACTTCAGTACCAACTGAAAATTTGAATTATTTAGGGGTAATTTCTTAACAATTCGTAAGACGGCGACAGAATTGGGCGACAATTGTTCTATGACCGTCATATATGGGTTGAACTGCAATATTGCCTGAAAAGGATACTGTTTTAGAATATTTAAGAAAGTAGATGAATTTTCAATCGCAGATTCTATAGAGAGCACACCAGAATAATAATTCAGAAGATGGCAATACGGGGATAACTTGATTACCGAAATTGCGGAGTGCGAAGGGTATTTTTGCATCATATACTCTCTCTCATTCCTAAAAACTTTATTTATTAACTATTTGTCTAACTAAACCTAACAATATTTTGGCCAAAATTGAAGGTCAAAAATTATTCACATAAATGATTAATTGATATTTAGCTTTAAGTAATTTTTACCATAAAATTACAATTTCTGAACACTTGATTCTCCCAAATGAAAATAATTTATGCCTTTTAAGTGCTTACGTATTGAGCAGACTGGATATGAATACCCATCCTCAAATTCCACTGATTTATTTTAACCGAAGAAAATATATTTGCGTTGCGAGCAAAAGAAATAATAATATCTGTAGAAAGGATTTCATAGCGGACCTCCTTATTGAGAAATCTATAAATTAGTTAGAGCACATCATTCTGTTAAAGGCAGAAATTAAAACACAACTGAAACTTGGTTAAATAAAATGATAAAGACAGGTAAAGTTGAAAATTGGCAATTAAAAACCCCTGCCAGCTTTCATTGATAGGGGCTTAATTGATGAAAAGATTTTATGACTACTTCATCAGAATCATTTTTTTAGTTTCAACAAAAGCCTGTCCTGAGCCTGTCGAAGGATCACCGGCTTGAAGTTTATAAAAGTAAATGCCGCTTGTAAGATTCGTTGCGTCAAATCCTGTTCTATAAGTCCCGATCTGCTTTGTTTCATCAACCAGTGTCTTTACTTCTTGCCCGATAGCATTGTAAACAATCAATTTAACCCAACTTTCTTTATTAACAGAATATTGTATTGTAGTTAAAGGATTAAACGGATTAGGATAATTCTGGTTTAAACTATAGTTAAAATCATTATTAGTTATATCTTCATTTTCCAAAGAAGTAGTAACATTATCGAATGTACCTTTCTCCCACTTTGTAAAATTGTCTGAATCATATATGCTCCAGTAGTTACTATAAGTCTCCCAAAAGACAACATCGGAAGTCACAATATTATTTGAAATGAAATTGAGTTGAACTAAATCAGTCCAGAGATCCGGGCCGCCTTCTACCAAAGTACCTCTTCCGTCATCAATTAAATCAATATTAATCCAAATCTGTCCATCAGTTATCTTAGTTACTTTAGCAGAATCATAATATCCCAGAGTAAAATTATTAAAAATAAAATCTATGCCGTACTCTGGCTGATCAGGGTAGACCAG
>JAOTUT010000096.1 GCA_029863735.1 Ignavibacteria bacterium | reverse complement strand
AAGCGCAACAGAAATTTCCGAAATTAACATCGAGCAGTTCTTTAATGATCTTCTTAAACAGTTTGATGATAAAGTTTATAGGAACAGAATTGAAATTATTTCAAATATTGATAAAGGATTACCTGAATCAGTAAAATGTAATTCGCAAAAGCTGCATTACATAATTTTAAATCTGATCACTAATTCACTTCGTCTTACTGAAAAAGGCAAAATAAGTGTTTCAGTATTATCACCGGAAAAAAACAGGCTAAGTATTAGAATTTCTGATACCGGAGTTGGAATAGCATCAGAAAAATTGAAAAACATTTACTCCCCTTTCGCACTGGCTGATCAATACATTACAACGGTTGGAAATACCACAGGGCTAGGTTTAACTCTCGTGAATAGATATGTTAATTTTCTGAATGGTGAGTTAGATGTTACCAGCACAATTGGCAAAGGGACGACATTCAATCTTATAGTACCTGTAGAGGAAATTACAATCATTGAAAAACAAATAAGCAGCTTACCAAAACCCGATTTTACGAACAAAGTACTTGTAGTAGAAGATGATTATGCTACATCCAAATTGCTTTCTAATTATTTGAATAAGTGGGGATATGAACCAACAATAGTAAATTCGGCCGAACAAACATTGAGAATTCTTAAAAAGGATCGTTTCCTTGCAATACTTATGGATATTGTTTTACCGGATGCAAATGGTCTCGAACTACTTCAACAAATTCGGGAAATAAAAAATGCAAAGACCACTCCTGTAATTATTTGCTCTGTGGAAGCTGAACAACAAAAAGCATTTTTGATGGGTGCTGTTGAGTATTTCGTGAAACCCATTAACTATAAATATCTTATTGAAGTACTCACAAACTATCGGCTTCGAAAAGATTCTACCGTACTGCTTGTTGATGATGATATCCCAAGTCTCAATCTTCTCAAAGAAGCTGTAGAGAGAAATGGATTCAAAGCTTTAGCTTTTTCAGATTCTTCACAGGTAATTGATTCAATTCAAAATAATCAATTAGATCTTGCAATTATCGATCTTGATATGCCGGAGATAGATGGAATTGAGTTGATTGAGAGTATCAAATCCAACGAGCAATTTAAAAATCTGCCTATTATTATCTATACAGGTAAAGAAAATTTTGAAGATGATATTAAACGAATTGATGGACTGTTCGAAAACCTTTTACAAAAAAGGAGCACCAGCTTAGACGAATTGCAGAAGTCAATCGAAGAAATGATAAACAGATATGATGAGCCTGCCACTCAGGAAGAGGTTAAAGAGAAAAAAGATACTGTTAAAATTTTACTCGTTGAAGACTACAAGCATTCTCAGATAATTGTCACTCGTCTACTTAAGAAAAATGATTTCGACTCAATTGTGGTAGTTGAAAATGGACAGGAAGCCCTCGACGCTGTTAAGCAGCAACATTATGACTTGATTTTAATGGATATGCAAATGCCCGTCATGAACGGTTTTGAAGCAACCCGAAAAATCAGGGAACTAAAAGAATATAAAGACACAGCAATTGTCGCTCTGACTGCATTTGCAATGAAAGGTGACAGAGAAAAATGCCTTGATGCCGGTGCAACTGACTATATCCCCAAACCGATTGACAGTCAGGAGTTTATTCAAAAAGTTAAATACTACACTGAAAATAAATTGGTTGCAAAATCTTAATACGAATCTTTTTCCCTTCTTAGCTTTTACTTACATACTTTTTTATTTTTACTCTCAATTTATTTGCTTAATCAGAACGAATATGAATATTATAAATCCCAGAGTACGTTTTGCACCAAGCCCAACCGGATACCTGCATATTGGCGGACTGAGAACAGCATTATACAACTATCTTTTTGCTAAAAACCAGAACGGCAAATTGATACTACGAATTGAGGATACCGACAGAAAGAGATTTGTCGAAGGTGCTGTTGAAAATTTAATTGACACTTTGAACTGGGCCGGAATTAATTTTGATGAAGGTTCTGAAATGGGTGGAGAATTTGGACCTTATCTTCAATCAGAACGTCTTGATATTTATAATAGTCTTGCTCAAAAGCTTGTATCTGAGAATAAAGCTTATCACTGTTTTTGCACACCTGAAAGACTTGAGAAATTAAAAGAAGAACAACAAAAGCAAAAACTACCTCAAGCAAAATATGATAAGCACTGTCTTCATCTTTCAAAAATTGAAGTCGAAGAAAAATTAAATTCGAATATACCTTTTGTGATAAGGCTTAATGTTCATCCAGGTCGTAAAATTATTTTTAATGATGTGATCAGAGGGACGGTAGAATTTGATACGAACAACATCGACGATCAGGTACTAATAAAAAGTGATGGGTATCCAACATACCATCTTGCAAATGTTGTTGACGATCATTTAATGGTGATTACTCATGTTATCAGAGGTGAGGAATGGCTTTCTTCAACTCCCAAACATGTCATCCTGTATGATTATTTCATATGGGATAAACCGGTTTTTGCACACCTTCCCCTTCTGCTTAATCCTGATAAATCAAAATTGAGTAAGAGACAAGGAGATGTTGCAGTAGAGGATTACAGAGAAAAAGGTTATCTGAAAGAAGCTCTCATTAATTTTGTTGCTTTGCTTGGATGGAATTATGGAGATGATAAGGAATTTTATGAGATGGATGAACTGATTGAGAAGTTTTCGCTTGAAAGAGTACACAAAGCTGGAGCTGTTTTTAACATTGAAAAATTAAATTGGCTGAATTTCGAACATCTTAGAAAAAAAGCGGATGATGAAGTGCTCGAAATGTTAAAAGCAGAAATCAGTAAATCAGAATTCAGTACGAATAATTATAGCGATGAGCATCTACTTAAAGTTATCACTGCTATGAAGGAAAGAGTCTCATTTGTAAAAGAGTATTTAACAAAAAGTCCTTACTTTTTTAAAGCTCCTGATTCCTATGAAGAACAAAATCTAAAGAAGCGCTGGAAGGAAGATTCATCAGAGTTACTTAAAAAACTTAAAGATCGTTTCGCTGAATTAGAAAATCCGGCAAAAGATAATTTTGAAAAAGTTCTGGACGAAGTCGCCACAAAATTAAATATTGGTAAAGGTAAACTTGTTCATCCATTGCGAATTGCTGTTTCAGGTGTTGGTGAGGGTCCCGGAGTATACGATATCGTTTCGATTATTGGAAAAGAAGAAACATTATCTAGAATCGAAACTGCATTAATCAAATTGAAATAAATAATTAATGATGATTTATGAGCCAGAAAGAAATAAAAAACGAAAGTAAAAAACAATCTAACTTCATCCGTGAAATTATTGATGAAGATCTTAGGACTAACAAACATAACGGAAAAGTTCACACTCGTTTTCCCCCTGAGCCAAACGGTTATCTTCATATAGGGCATGCAAAATCTATTTGTCTTAATTTCGGACTGGCTAATGATTATAAGGGCTTATGTAATCTCCGTTTTGATGATACAAATCCAATTAAAGAAGAACAAGAATACGTTGATTCGATTAAAGCAGATATCCGATGGCTCGGATTTGATTGGCAAGAAAGAGAATATTTTGCATCAGATTATTTTGATCAACTTTATGAGTTTGCCATTAAGTTGATAAAAAAAGGTAAAGCTTATGTTGATTCACTTAATGCAGATCAAATAAGAGAGACCAGAGGGACTCCAACAGAGGCAGGGAAAGAAAGTCCGCACAGAAATCGATCCGTTGAAGAAAACCTGAATCTTTTTGAGAGAATGAAAAATGGTGAATTTAAAGAAGGCGAATATGTTCTGAGAGCTAAGATTGATATGGCTTCACCAAATCTAAATATGCGGGATCCGGTGATGTATCGGATTCTTCACAAATCACATCACAGAACGGGAAACAAATGGTGCATTTATCCGATGTATGATTGGGCTCACGGGCAATCGGATTCAATAGAAAATATTACTCATTCACTTTGCACACTAGAATTTGAAAATCATCGTCCGCTTTATGACTGGTTCATAAAAGAACTTGAGATTTACGCACCTCAACAAATTGAGTTCGCGAGGCTTAATCTTAACTACACGATTATGAGTAAAAGAAAGCTCATAACGCTAGTTGAAGAAAAGTATGTTGATGGGTGGAACGATCCGAGAATGCCGACTCTATCAGGTTTGAGGCGACGTGGTTATACTCCTGAATCTATCAGAAATTTTTCAGACAGAGTTGGAATTGCAAAACGTGAAAATACAATTGATGTGTCGCTTCTTGAATTTAGTGTTCGTGAAGATTTAAATATTCGTGCTAAAAGAGTATTGGCTGTTTTGAATCCACTAAAGATTGTAATTACAAATTATCCTGACGACCAAACTGAAGAACTTGAAGCAATAAACAATCCCGAAGATAATTATATGGGAACAAGAAAGATTCCATTCTCGAAAGAAATCTATATTGATAAAGATGATTTCAGAGAAGTCCCGCCGCCTAAGTTTCATCGTCTTTCTCCAGGTAAGGAAGTTCGGCTTCGTTACGCTTATATAATTAGTTGTGATGAAGTTGTGAAGGATAAAAACTCAGGTGAAATATTAGAATTACTTTGCACTTATTTCCCTGACACAAAAAGTGGATCAGGAACTAGTTCAAAGAAAGCCAAAGGGACTATTCAATGGGTTTCCGCCAAGGATGCTTTCAATGCTGAAGTTAGACTTTATGATAGATTATTTTCAGTTGAGAATCCTGAAGGAGAAGAAGGAAAAGATTTTAAAGAATTTATAAATACAAATTCACTTGAGATAAAAAATAACTGCAAAATTGAACCTTCACTAAAAGCTGCGGCACCTGGAGAAAGATTTCAGTTTGAAAGATTAGGATACTTTTGTGTGGATACAAAATATAGTAAAGAAGGTTCGCCGGTTTTTAATAGAATTGTTACGCTTCGGGATTCTTGGGCTAAAATAGAAAAGGCAGGAAAGTAAAGTAAGAAGTAAGTTCTCGCAATAAGAAAAAAAATTAAATGGATTGAAATTCCATTTTCAAAATAAATTTAATTGCGCCCTACGAATTTATAAAGATTCAGTATTTTCATTAAGTTATTTATAGCATCTCTGTCAAATGGATTGGGAATCTTGCTGATATCTCTATATTCTTTAATTATTCCTGTCAATTTACCCAATCCATCAACCATCCTTTGGATTACATTGCCATTATCTTCAATATCATAATGGCCTTCATTACCAATGAAAGTCTTCATTTTTTCCCCCGAAAGTTAAAAGTTACAGTTGCATAAAATCATCATAATCATCGAGTTCAAGTTCGTTCATATTTATATGAGCGTAGCCGTTATTATCGATGATTTCATAAATTTGTTCATCTTCCATGCAATCAGGATCCAGACAAGGATCATCTTCCGACAAAATCGGCAGATCTTCTTCACTGAAGAATGAATCAAATATTTGTTTTTGTTGTAGATGTTTATTCATAATGTGTACCTCCTATTTATTTATAATAGAGTCACCACAATAATGCCAATTTTAATGCCAATTATGTCGCTGCGACAAAATTGTTCTGATAGATAGAAAAAGTAATTTTTTACTTAAAATTTTATAATTAATTGATTTAAAATCTACCAAAGAAATGAGATGGAGAAATCTTATAGGTCATTTTTCCCGACCATATAACAAGATTAAAGTTTTATCATGAAACACTTGCTGCTATATTCAATTGAATTGTCATATCTGGTTAAGTTCTTTAACTTTGCATTGTAATTTTTTATTTCTTAAAGTTCTTTACCTATTGCCGAAGTGGCGGAATTGGTAGACGCGCTGGACTCAAAATCCAGTGAGGCTTAAACCTCGTGCCGGTTCGAGTCCGGCCTTCGGTACCAATATGTGTTCTTATTACTTTTTCATTACACCTGTGCCGGTTCTTCCATAGGAATCCCTTTGGGAGAGTCCGGCCTTCGGTACTATATTTTAATTCACCCTCTTGAGGAGGGTTTTATCTTATCCGGGAGACTTTAAAATCGTTAACGCTAAAAAAATATTCGGAATAATTATTACAAGCTCAATCCTCGGCTTAGCAATAAATTATTTTAATCCTTCAGGAATTCCTTTAATCCGGGAAAAACTTGAGCTAAAATGGGCACCAGATTCACTTTTTTTGGAAACAGAAAGAGATAGTATCGTTACAGGTGTTGATTCAATTAAGTTATCAACTTCTCCAAAAATTGAAGAGCGGAAACAAGTCAACCAGGATTTAACGGTAATTGATGGGAAAGAACCTAAACCAGTAAATCTTGAACCTAAAAAGTCAGATGAAAAAATTAATAAAGCAGAAACAAAGGTTATTGCATTCCCTGAACCAAAAGCTATTAAACTGGAACAAGCCTACACTTTA
>JAOTUT010000002.1 GCA_029863735.1 Ignavibacteria bacterium | reverse complement strand
GTAACCCTGGTCACCAACTGTCCATGCATCTCCACCCTGAACTGCCACTATTGAGCGAAAATTACCAAAGCCGGTTGAACCAATATCCATAATAGACCAGCTTTGTCCTCCCGTTGCTGAATAATAGGCGACATCGTTTGTAGTACTAACCCAAAGTTCGTTAGCACTTAATAAATAGATATCAGTAAATTTATCGTCACTATTTGGTGTTGGTAAAATTTCCCACGTTATTCCACCGTCGTTGCTGCGGAACGCTTCACCCCACCAGCCAACTGCATAACCAATGCTCTCGTTAATAAAATCAATATCTGAAATTTGATAATTAGAACCGGGAAGGTTACCTTGAATCCAGGTCGAACCGTAGTCAGTACTTCGGTAGTAAGTTCCGCTGACATTTTGTGCCCAGATGTTATTTCCTTCTATATCCAATGCAAAATAAGCACCCTGGAATCCTGGGGCCACAGTCCAGGTACCTCCACCATCGGTAGTATGATACAATGAACCGGAGGTATAGCTAAAACCGATCACCCAACCATCAAGAAGGGTTGTAAAGTGAATATCATCTGCTTCTGTCATACTTGAAGGTTTTCCGGCAGTAGCTGCCCAAACTAAACCACCATCTGTACTTTTATAAACCTGACCTGTTTCATCAACAACAACTACTTCATCAGGACTCATAACCTGAACAGCTCTCAAATTGTTTTGAGTAAAACTTTCGTGAATAACCCATGGAGAAAGACCATCACTGATTAACAGTGTTCCGTTATCTCCGACCGCAATTAGATTCCCGTTTGCAAATCGGTCAACATCATTAAGTGGTTGACCCGTACCGCTTGAAATCTGAAACCACGAAGCACCACTATTAGTTGTTTTAATAACAAAGCCAGAACCATAACCAAAATAACCTGTCTGTGTATTAGCAAAATAAGGCGGCGCACTATTAAAGAAACTTGGCTGCATACCGGGGGAATTAAATACCTGTGACCAACTCAAACCAGCATCTGCAGAATAAAACATATTTCCCTTAAGATCCGAAGCGACTAAATTATTTGGATCCGCTTGAGCAAATGCAATTATTCCTTCGGGTATCACTTCACCAAGATCATTCCAGGATTGACCACCATCAGTAGTTAGAAAAATACGGTCATCGTAATTTGGATAGGTACCCGAACGTCCCCATGCAATACAGACATCAGGAGATATTGTAAAAAGTTTCGTTTTCAGGCTTGCAGAAGAAACTGAGTTCCATGTAATCCCACCATCTGTTGACCTAATAAAAGTATCGTCTACTATACCAACGGCGACGCTACTTGATAAGAAGGCAACAGCTTTTGCAGCACCTGAATACACCTGTGTAAAAGAATTAGCTCCATCAGTAGTTAAAAACAGAGCCGTATCTGCCACACCAAGTCCTATCTGGCTACTAATAAAATCGAAAGCGAAGATATTGTTAGGGGAGGGTATCCAGGAGTCGCCACTATCATAACTAACAAAACGATCAAAGTTTCCTGTTGCAAGCCCAAAATTTGTTGAATAAAATTTCATAAAGTAAGTTGAACCAAGAAGGGGAAGTTGAGTCCAGTTTGTTCCCCCATCTGTTGTTCGATAATTATCATTTCCATAAGCCCAACCATACTGACTGTCCAGGAAAAAGAGTCCGTTTAACGGGTCATTCAAACTGAAAGGAATATTTCTCTGAACCCAAGTTGAACCACCATCGGTTGACTCGAACAGTGCGCCTCCATTACCGAATGAATTGTCATCTGTAGCAATAAACACATGCTCAGCTGTTGGTGCACCAACACCCATAACATCAAGGAAAGTAGGAACCGGGCTTTGTGTATTCCATTGCGCAGCAACAGGGCTGATAAATAAAAATAAAATTAAAGCGAAAAACCATTGAGATTTTATAAATATTTGGATTTCCTTTAGATGGGTTCTGGGTTTCATGTATAATTCTTCCATTATAAAATTACGTTTTATTTGACACTCATTCATTATAGTGTTTTGGCAATGAAAAAGAGGACATTCCTTTTAGAAATTACTAATAATCTTAATTAAAAAATAGAAAAAGACTAAAAAGTCCTTTTATACGAAATTTTACTAATAATTCTAACATTAGTATTCAAATAGAACAACCTTTTCACAAAGGGACTGATGAGGTGGGAAGAGATTTGTATGCTGAAATCATTTCATTAAAATCATCTTTCTCGTTTCAACGAAGGAACCCGCTTGTATTTTATACATATAAACTCCGCTCGAAAGCTTAGCAGCATCAAATATTACATCATAATTGCCGGATTGTTTAATCTCATTAACCAGTGTAACTACTTCCTCACCAATTAAGTTATAAACCTTCAAAGAAACTAACCCTTCTTCAGGTATTGAGTACCTTATTGTTGTTATTGGGTTAAATGGATTAGGATAGTTCTGTTCCAAAGTGTATTTAAGTGGGAGAATATCATCAGACTCGTCCGTTGAAGAAACACCGATACTGAATTCTCCAATCGCAATATCACTGCCAACGTAAGCCGCATCAACCGCGCGAAGTCTCCATTCATATACCCCGTTCTTGAGTCCGATTAATGACCACTCAGTAACAGCACTGATATTTCCAGGTTCAGGCAGACGAGTAAGAATAGTATTTTGAGGTCCATTCGTACCAATGGGTACATGTGTCCCATTCCTGATAATAACAATATCATAAGTTATCGCAGGACTCGGTGTGTGGTCATCAGTGGAAGGTATCCAGGAAAGGAGAACTGTATTTTCTGATTGCAATGTTGCATTCAGACCTGTTGGGATAGATGGTGCTTCATTCTGCTCTGCAACATCATTGCGATAGACATGCATCTGTGCTTCGACAAGACCATTTCCACCCGGAACAAAGTATTGCCCCGCAATAAAATAATCAAGATCACCTTCACCATCTAAATCAAACCAGGAAAAGGTGCCTCCACGGTCGCCTGTAGCCCGAGGTGCTGGAAGTGTGTTGGCTGTATCCGCAGTGAAAATCCCTCCTGAGTTAGTGTAAATCCTTGCCCGACCCTCAATATTTGAACCCGAATTATAATTACCAGCGAGAAGAATATCCATATCACCATCAGAGTCGTAATCCGCCCACGTTGCAGCAGTGAGATCGAACCAACCCTCACAAAACGGGCAGGGAATAACCTCCAGTGGAACATAGTTCTCGTCGTCGTTGCGATAAATACGTAGAACTTGATTGAAAACACCCATTACGTCTCCGACAACCAGGATATCGAGATCGCCATCCGCATCATAGTCCCCCCACTGCGCCTCACCATGATCTATCGTCAATGAATCAAGGATATCTTCACCAACAAAGACTCCGTTACCGTCATTCCTGTAACGGCGGATGAAACCATCGTTGGTCAGAGGAGCAATGTTAATGAGCAGTAAATCGAGATCCAAGTCGCCGTCATAATCGGCCCAGGCACTCTGAGCGTGTGTTGTTGGTGTGAAAACTGAATCTGTCTCGGTGAAGATCCAACCACCGGTTGCATTTGGACCATCATTCCGCATTAATGCAGTACGATAAGTAAATGTATTATCATCGAAGACGGAAGGTATTAGCAAATCGAGATCACCATCATTATCATAATCAGCCCATGTAATTGACCGAAGATCAAAGTCAGCCTGGTCATTATCCTCCCAGTAAGCAGGTAGTTCTGTATCACTGAGCGCGAGTGTTCCTGTGTCGTTCCTGTAAATCACAGTTACACCATCCGTTCCAACAGCAAGATCAAGATCACCATCGGAATCAACATCACCCCATGCAAGATCTGAGGAACCAGCAGTGAGTGCACCAAGCGGCACATCTATGTATGAGAATTCCCACTCTGCTGGTCCGGCAGGACCGTCATTTCGTATAAGAACAAGTTTGTATTCCACACTTATATTGTAAACAACATAAAAACCAAGAATTGCGATGTCAAGATCACCATCAGCGTCATAGTCAGCAGGGGCGGTTGTGACAACCCAAAAATCTTCATCCTGTGGTGTAAAAAATAGTGAATCTAATGGCGTAACTTCTGTGAAATCACCAAATGTGCCACCTGGAAGGGGCTGAACAGTTAGGATATCCATACCGATACCAGTAGCTCCGTCGTCATCCGTGACTGTCAACTCAACCCAGTAAGTGTTGGCCTCCGAGTAAATGTGGGTCGGGTTCTGTTCTGTGGAAAAATTACCATCGTCGAACTCCCAGTACCACGAAACTATAGTGCCGTCTAAATCTGTGCTCGTGTCAATAAAATCAACACTGAGTCCAGTAGCATTATATTCAAAAGAAGCTGAAGGAGGCTGGTTTAGAGGTGGCGGAGGTGGACCTGTAAAGTGCTCGATAAATCCTTGCTCACCCACGGTCCATGCGTCGCCTACTGAATTCGCGACAATGGCTGAGAAAGTACCATCATAGCCTGCTGATCCAATATCAAGGACTGACCAGCCAAGACCTCCGTTGGCTGTGTAATAGCAAGTATTTTCGTTTGTGCTTATCCATAGCTCATCGGGTCCGAGTAGATAAATGTCTGTGAGCTGATCGTTTTCGTAAGGTGTTGGAAGTACTTGCCATGTCACACCACCATCATCACTTCGAAATGCTTCTCCCCACCAGCCAACTGCATAACCGATGTTCTGGTTAAAAAAATCCATATCCCTGATCTCGTGCTGAGCGCTGGGAAGATCCCCCTGGATCCAGGTGGCGCCACCATCATTACTCCGGTAATAGCGTCCGGTAACGTTTGCCGCCCAGATATTAGTTCCCTGTACGTCCAAAGCTACATAACCTCCCCCGAATCCGTGTGCTGCCGTCCAGGAATCGCCACCATCGGTAGTGTGATATAACACACCAGGTGGATCAAAGCCCTGGCCAAGTACCCAACCATCAAGAATAGTCGTAAAGTGTATGTCTTCCGCAGGAGAGAGGTTAGGAGGCATCGAACCGGTGGCTGTCCATGTCTCACCAGCATCAACGCTCTTATAAACCTGTCCAATTTCGTCGACCAAAACTACTTCGCTTGGACTGACTACATGAACGGCCTTGATTTTGTACTGTGATATTGCTGGTTGAAGTACCCACTGTGAAGTCCCACCGGAGTTGGTTAAGATAGTTCCATTGTCTCCAACAGTAATCAAGTTACCATTAGCAAATCGATCAATATCATTAAGTGATTTAACTGTACCGCTTGAAATCTGAAACCATGAGGCGCCACTGTTTGTCGTCTTGATGACAAATCCTGAACCATAACCGAAATAACCAATTTGCGCGTCTGCAAAGGATGGTACGGCACTGCTTAAATAACTCGGTTGCATCCCACCTGACGAGTTGAAAGATTGGGCCCAGGTTTGACCGGCATCGCTGGAATAAAACATATTTCCCGCTCCATCGGAAGCAACCACAGTTTGTGGATCAGGTACTGCAAAGGAAAAGGAAACTGCATAAGCTCCCGGGTCCATTACCTCGCCAAGGTCAGTCCAAGATTGTCCACCATCTGAAGAACGAAAAATTCTGTCATCATAGTTTGGAAAGCTGCCAGTGCGACCCCATGCAAGAATAACTTCAGGGGAAACAGCCAGAAGTTGGTGTTTACCTTGAGCTGGATCTCCTAAACTCCATGTAACACCACCATCAGTAGAACGAATGAATGCGTCGTCTACTATGCCGACTGTAATTGTGGTTGACAAATAAACTACTGACTTTGCATTACCAATGTATACTGAGGTAAATGTGTTCCCTCCATCTGTCGATCTGAAAATTCCATTCTCAGATGTTCCAAGCCCATTAAAATTATCTAAAAAATCGAAGGCGAAGATATTGTTAGGCGATGGTTCCCATGAAAGCCCGCCATCCTGACTAATATTTTGATCGAAGTTCCCCGTTGCTAATCCAAAACTTGAAGTATAAAATTTCATAAAGTAAGTTGAACCGAGAAATGGAAGTTGAATCCAAGTTATCCCTCCGTCTGTTGTTCGGTAGTTATCATTACCATAAGCCCATCCGATCTGACTATCGAGGAAGAAGAGTCCGTAAAATGGGTCATTCAAACTGAAAGGAATATTTCGTTGCACCCAAGTAGCTCCTCCATCATTTGACTCGAACAGTGCGCCTCCATTATCAAATGAATTGTCATCAGTAGCTATGAAAACGTGTTGAGTTGTTGGCGCACCGACACCTCTAACATCAAGAAAAGTAGGAACCGGACTTTGTGTATTCCATTGTGCTGTTACGGAACTAGTACATAGAAATAAAATTAAAGCGAAAAGCCATTGAGGTTTATAAAACATTCGATTTTCCTTAAGGCAGGTTTTGGACTTAATGTATAATTCTTGCATTATAAAATTACCTTTTTAATTGACGATCATAAATAATAGTGCTTTCGCAATAGAAGATAGTGACATTTGAGAATAAAATTTCTATGAGAGGATTTTAGGCCGCATTTCTATCAAATAACACAAAAAACTAATCTTTTGTCTTGAGATAAATCTTAAATTTATGCGGAAAAAACTTTTTCAGAAATATTTTAATCAATAAAGTTTTATAAAAAACCCCCTCAGCGCTGTTACTGAGGGGGTGGGGAGAGGGCTATGTTTGAGGGCTATTTTGTAAGAATCATCTTTCTAGTTCTTGTGAAATTTCTATACATTTTCAATTAATTAATACTCTGCGACTAATTATTTAATGCTCCGTTGTCAATCCACTTTGCTATTGAATCGATGATAGCTGCAGAAAGCGGATCTCTGTTAAATGGCATTCGTGGAGATACTTCACCCTTAAGAATTTTTATCAATAAACTTTTTGAACTGCTGTCTGGAACTACTCTTTCAAACTGTGGGAATAATAAACTCTGTACGCTTACAAGGTTATTAAAGGAATTTCCATTGGTAAGTAATAAATTTGCCTGGTTATTTGTCGATCCATGACAACTTGAAAGAGCGCAACTTTGTCTGAATACTTTAGCTTGAATATCACTAAGCTTACTTAAAGGAGCCTGAGTACCCTGATTTGGTGAGGGTTCGGTTGGGTTATCACTTGAGCATCCCCAAAAGGTTATGAGCAAAATGATTAAAGTAGTTAATAGAAGTTTTGTCTTTTTCATTTCTTTCCTAATTTTATTGTGTTGTCACACATTTATAGTTCTGATTAGAATGGAAAGGTGACATTATTAATTGAATAACATCGGAAAGCTTATAATGGGCGAAATAAAGGGAGTTTAATTCTCAGGAAAGTCAATTAGAAGTGGTCTAGTTTTGATTTTGGAAATAAGGTTCAATATGAACTAAAACATCACTTATGTTTGAGTACTCTTTCATTAATTGATCCTTAACGATATGTGCTATTTCATGTCCCTTGTGTACTGGCAGGTTCGCATCAACTAACACATGAATATCCACGAAATAATCAAATCCCATTTTTCTTACAAAGCATTTATCAATACCCATTACATTTTCCACTTGATCGGCAACGTCCCTCACATTTTGAATAACTTGAGTTGGTGGGGCTGTATCAAGTAGTTCAAATAGGGCTGGTTTAAATATTCGATATGCATTAATTATAATAATTACAGAAGCAAAAAGGGCAGCAAAATCATCAGCAGATTCATATCCTTTACCACCGAGTAAAGAGATTGAGATACCAATAAAAGCAGCAGCAGATGTTATTGCATCGCTTCTGTGATGCCATGCATCACTTTTAACTGCAATACTGTTAACACTTGTACCGACTTTTATCACAAATCTGAATAAAGTTTCTTTTGTTACTATTACCAATACCAAAACTATAAGTGTGAATGATGCGGGTGCATGATGCGGAGTGATTATTTCATGAATGCTTTGCACAACAATAATCATAGCTGCAATAAAAATTCCTAATGAAACAGCAACTCCGGCAAATGGTTCTGCTTTACCGTGACCGTAAGGATGGTTCTCGTCAGCTGGTTTGGACGCAAAATATAATCCTGTAAGTACGATTGACGAAGTGAAAATATCTGTTAGCGATTCAATACCGTCAGCAATTAGGGCATATGAATTACCAACTATACCGGTAAAAATTTTAATTGCAGCTAAAAATGCACTGACGATTATTCCTATGAAAGTTGTTCTTACCCCTTTTGTGATATTGTTTTTATTATTGTTTTTTTCCATTTAAATAGGTTATGGGTTATCATTTACAAATTTAACTAAATCAAAATTCTCTAATTTATGCTTCCTCATAAAAAAGATTATTTGCTTCTTGGCAATTAAATAATTCTTATTTAGATTTAGTCTTAATAATAATAAAAATAATTGATTCTGCAAATAAATAGGATTTATCATTATGAAAATAATTACTCCATCGTTAGTTCTTGTATTGTTTTTCTTATTCATATCTGATTCTATTGCAGATAGAAGATATTTTGGATGGTCTTACACAGCGTATACGCTACCCCAGGGAGCCCTTGAATTGGAAGTTTGGAACACCTGGAGCATCGGAAAAGAAATGGGTTATTACTACCAGTTTCAACCTAGATTTGAATTCGAATATGGAGTTCTTGATAGATTAACAGCATCTATGTACTTCAACTTTGACCAGATTACAGCCGAGGGTAATTCTTTTCAACCAAAGAGTTTTACTTTTAATGCAACATCAATTGAACTACGATACAGATTTACGGAACAGAATGAGATTTTTATTGATCCAGCATTATATTTTGAATTTGCTTACGGTGGTGATGAAATAGAATACGAAGCTAAAGCCTTACTGTCTAAAAGGATAAACAATTTGATCGCTGTTCTGAATATTAATGGAGAAATAGAGAGAGAAATAATTGAGAGCAAAACAGAATCAAAATTTGAAGTAACTGCCGGTGCTATGTATGAAATAATACCGAGTTTTGCTTTTGGAGTGGAATTCCGAAATCACAGAGAGTACAAAGGTTTTTATGAGGAAGAAGAATATCAGGCAACTTTCTTAGGACCAACAATAAATCTTCAGACTAAAAGTTTTTATTTAACGATGAGTTTCTTACCCCAAATTAGTGGAAGTCCGGCAACTTCAGGAAATCTGGAATTAATGGGTCATGAGAAATATGAATTCAGAACTATTTTCGGGATTGATCTGTGAGAGGATTAATTACAATTGCCATCTTTGTTACATTCTTATTTATAATTTTTTC
Organism: Ignavibacteria bacterium; assembly: GCA_029863735.1. The sequence goes on along the minus strand of JAOTUT010000002.1, from coordinate 16,702 downwards.
GTGCAGTCAAGGCTACATAGTAGATAAAAACGCCAGAACTGATTATTCGGAAGGAAGGGATCTATATATATCGAAATGTGGTGGATGTCATCAGTTGTTCGATCCAAATACTTATAACAAAAGTGAATGGAATAAAATTATGATGGCAATGCAGCTGAAATCAAAAATTAATGATCAACAAAAAAGTGATATAATTAACTGGATTATTGAAACTCAACAATCTGTAGAAAATGTAGAAGCAAAGAAGTAAATTGAAGCATATAATAGGCGGAAAATAAGAATATATTTATGTGAAGGTCAGATATTGACTATTTCAGTAAAAGCATTTTTTTTGCTTGAGAAAATCCACCAGCATTTAGTTCATAAAAGTAAATACCACTTGAGAGACCGACATTGGTGTTAGACAGGTTTTTTTCATTGAACTCGACTTCATAACTTCCAGCAGGCATTACATCATCGATGAGTATTGAAACTTCATTCCCAAGAATGTCATACACTGTTAGTTTAATAAATTCTGTCTTTCGAGTTTCAAATGTTATCCTGGTCGAAGGGTTAAATGGATTGGGATAATTCTGATACAAAACTATATCGCTTGGTATTATCACATCGTTTTCAACATTGGAAATAATAAAATTAAGATTGATCCCTGTAATTTGATTATTAAACGGATCAATTGTTACTGTTTGACTAATTGCATTCTCTAGTCCAATTTTTTGGGCTACCATTTCATAAGTCCCGTATGGAATGTTTGAAACTTTATAATTCCCTAATTCCTTTCCAAAGTTATAGGAATATAGGGCACCGTTATTAATATTTTTTGCGAGTATAGTAATACCTTCGAAATCCTGCTGGTCTTCAAGGGTTGAAAAAGTTATAATACCGCCAATGCTACCCGCTCCCCAGGATGAGTCTCTTATCAGAGAAATATTTTTATCAAGAATATTACTATCGATTAAAAGTGAATCTGCATTTTGCCAATAAACTGAAGCAAGCCCTTCATCATTGTAGTAACCGGGAAGAAAATTATTTGTATAAGCCTGCAAAAAGTAATAATCAGGTAATTGGATATGTACAGCATACGATCCGTCGGATCTGATAAATCCTGCAAACGTATCTATAGTGTCCAGCAATGCAGGATTCTCCTTCACCTTTGGTATTGGAACATGAGTACCGGTTCTAACTATTATTATTCCTTTGTTAACGTTTATTCCATTGGTTGAATCAATAATTTGCCCGCTTATCGAGAGCGTAGAATCATCTATCCTTTTCAAATTGAAGTCTATGGTTTTGACATCGCCTGAATCAAGCTGGACAAACTCTGCAAAAAAAGGATCATATGTGCTATCATGGAAAACTACATAATACCCATCCTTCTCAACTCCTACCGTATATGTTCCTTCGGGTAATGTCTTTGTATAATATCCAGCAAAGTTTGTCTTTGCAGTGTCCAGAAGATAAATTCCGTTATAGAAAAAGTATACTGTCGAGCTATCAACCGGATTAACGCTATCCCTTACCGTTCCATTAAATTCTCCATATTCATCTTCAAAAAATCTAATCCTCACCTCAAGCGGTTCTGGGCTATTAATCCCGTTGTTAAATACAAACATAGTGTCGGAAGTATCAGTGAGGGTAACATAATAAAATCCGCTAAGCGTCACATTCATCCTTACAGAATCATCGGGTAAAATAGTGAAGGGTAGTTGTAAATTGTTTTCGTAATCAATTATATAGATTGAATCATTGTAGGCAATGCTATCAATAGTTAAAACCGCATCACCTTTATTAATCAGAAAAGCATAATCATACCTGTTAAACAGGTCTTCAAACTCAATCCTGTTTGGTTTAATATCTAGTTCGGGCTGTGCAAAGCAGACTGATGCTAATAAAAGAAAAATAATGGTAGTTGTCTTAATATATATCATTTAATAAAGAAGGTTTTTTTAACTTAGTGCCAAGTTTAGTAATTTCGTGACAAAAATAAAGCGAGAAAAAGATAGATTATCTAAATATTTCTGGTTCAGAGCTCGATGACCTCCTAAAAAGATCAAAAGAAGGTGATTCGGTGTCGTTTGCAAAACTTTCCGGTATTGTGCGCCAGATTTCCTATTCATATTATTTATCAAAGCATAATCAAAAAAGAATCGTAAACCGGGATGATGTTGATGATCTTACCCAGAGTGTCTACCTTTCATTTGCAGAGCAGTATCAAAATATTAATGAACCTGAAAAGTGGCTGCGACGGGTTCTCTTCCTGAATTTTGTTAGATGGTATAAGGCAAACAAAAGCAGATCATTTTCTCAGCTAAAGGATAGTTTACCTGCTCATGATAATTCAAATGAAACCACAGCCATTATTGATGCTGAGAGGGTTCTATCTCTGTTAAATACATTGAGTGAAGAAAAACAGGAAATTGTAAAGTTAAGGTTCTGGGGAGATCTCAAATTCAGTGAAATCGCTGAGAAATTAAATAAAAATGAAGCTGCCATTAAAAAAATGTTTTACAGAACTTTGCTTGAGTTAAAAGATAAGTTGGAATAAATGTCACGAAAAATATGATTGAGATACTAAATGGTTGATCAACAAAATAAATGGGTATCATGGAAAATTTTGAAAAAATATTAGAACTTCTTGATAGACAAAACTTAACTGAAGAGGAAAAGTTGTCTTTAGTACAACTTGCCGATTCAGATGAAGAATTAAAATCATTTATTAGTGTTTATAAAAACATAAACTCAACACTTTCTGCTCCTGGTCATATTCCGATTGATTTGTTAACTTCTTTTGTTTTGTCTGAGAAGGGAGATGAATCTGAGAATAAATTAGTAGAAATACTAAAAGACAAAATAATGTCTCATCTTGCTGAATGTTCAATCTGTAAGAATGAATACAATAGTTTATTAAATGAATATTCTGAAATACAGGAACATGTTGGTAAATCCATAAATCGTGATTCAAAAGTAACTGTTAAGGAGAGCGATCTTATTTTGTCTTCACTTCTAAAACGAACTAATGCTCTCAGATATGCATTTGCAACTCTGGCTGTTTTTATTGTTGCCTATCTTGGATTGTTCATTATTTCAACATCAATTACTCCTGATTACAAGAAAAATATTTTTTCTGAGAATCAGGAAGATTTTTATAAAACTAGAGGCAGAACGTCACCTCAATTTCAACAGGGGTTGAATGCTATCGATAACCAGGATTACCTGAATGCGATTGAATTCTTATCGATGGATATCAAAGAACATCAGAATGAAAAATCAATCTTTTACTCACATTACATTATCGGTATCACATATATCCAAGCCTCGGAATCAGATTATCTGGGATTATTTAAATCTTATGACCGTGATGAAGTAAATCTGGCAATCGCAAACCTTAAAGAATCAATTGATAAAAATAATTCTGGTGATTACGAAAGTTTAAAACTGAATTCTTATTATTATCTTGGAAGAGCTTACCTGCTCATCGATGATAGGGACTCAGCAATTGCAAATTTCCTAAAAGTCATCAATGGTAAGGGCAAATATTCAATTGAATCCTCTCAGTTGATTAATCAGTTGGAGAATAATTGATTGATGTTACTGTTAAAATTATTCTTCGTAATTACAGCTAGCTCGATTTTAGCTTCACTGAGCTTTTTCAGAATATCTGATACCAATCAAAACAATTCTGATAGTCTTCAAGAAAATACCCATCAGTCTGAATTAACGAATAGCTATTTCGAAAAATCCTCCGAACAGTTTTATAATTACTTGAGGATAATCCAATACAATCCTATTGATAAAGAAAAAATTCAAACTGATATAAATTCGCTTAAATCTCAATATGAACGAGAATATTTAAATGCTTTATTGAATAAAAGAGCTGGAAATTTTAGTGAATCATTTGAGCTTCTGTATACTCTTCTGGCAGATTTTCCTAATCAGCTAAATTATTATGAAGAACTTTCTATACTCGCAAAGATTTCAGGAAACCTTGATAAACTATCACAATGGCTGGTTCAGAATAAAGCAAAAGCCGACGACTCTTATTATTTATACCTTGAGGCATTAGTAGAAAATCAAAATGGGAATAATTCATCAGCCATTAAAAAATTCGAGTCGTTATTAAAAAAAGGTTTAAAGACCAAGGAAATTTATTATCAATTAGCCTATGCTTACCGAATAGTCGGGAACTATGATGTATCTCTCAGGAATTTAAATAGTTCAGAAAGTCTATGCGATAACGATGATTACTTTTATCCCAAAATACAAAACCTAAAAGGAACAATCTTTTTCTTATCAGGGGAATACGAAGAAGCTAAAAAGTTTTACGAATTTGCATTGGAGCTATCTAACAAAAATGGGAACAGAGTTGAAGTAATAAAATCAACTGCAAACCTGGCAATCATAAAAGATCAGTTCGGCGAAATTTTTGAAGCAAGAGAAAATTTCCAACGATCAATTAAATTGGCAGAAGAAATTGAGAACATAGAATTACTTGCCTTTCTTCATTCAGAATTAGGAGTTTCATTTACATATACGCAAAGTCTTATTGAAGCAAGAAAACATTATGAAATAAGTTTTTCGTTATATGAAAAGTTAAAAAACAATGAAAGGCTCTCTTATCTTTCAAGCAATATTGGCTCTCTTTATCTTCAAATATCGAACTACAAATCAGCTCTTGATTACTATAATGACGGACTTAAGTACGCTGGTGAAAATAAATTAGCTCAAATTCTGAATCTCACAGGATTGGGCGATGTATATTCGAATGAGTCAAATTATTCTAAAGCACTTGAGTATTATGATCATGCAAAAGAAATTGCAGATTCAATCAAAGATATTTCCTCGCTAGTAAAAATTAATCAGGGTATAGGAGCCTTGTATTATAATATTAATCTCCCAGAAGATGCTCTGGAAACATTAAAAAATATTGATTCTGAGACTCTTGGCAATGAATTACCATTTGAATCGATAAAATTGTATTCGAAAATCGGCACAGTTTTGTCCTCTATTGATAGCTTTGTTGAAGCTGAAAAATATTTTGAAAAAGGACTAGACCTCTCCTTAAAATTTGGAGATATCTACAGTTCAATTTCTCTAAGGATTGAACTCGCCCACAATTATATTCTACAGGAAAATTACGACTCAGCTTCAAAATTACTTACTGAAGTAAACCCAGATTTGATTGAGTATGAACTGAATCAACTTATGGGCTTAAAGGAATTGTATTGGGGCAATATGTATTCTGCACAAAATAAGAAAGAATTATCTGTCGAGAAGTTTATAAATGCTTTTAGATTAAGTGAAAGTGTGCATGATTTTAGTAATCAAATTGAAGCTGCGTATCTGATAGGATTAAACTTTGAAGAGGCTAACGATTTTAGAAATGCTGAAAAGTGGTATTTAACAGCAATAGATTTAATCGAAAATATTACTTCTCCTCTGAGCCCTAATCAGGAAATTCAGATTGCTCATTTTTCAGGGCTGAATGCTGTATACAATTCTTTAGTAGAACTTTATCTTGATCACGACAAAAGTGAAGAAGCATTTATGATCGTTGATAAATCAAGATCAAGAAATACAAAGTTTAATCTTAAAAGACTTAAAGTGCTTTCACTTTTGAATGATAAAAGTAAATACAATAATCTGGTTGATTTGGAGTGGATGATTTCCTCGGAGCTCTATAATGAAGTAACAATCGACTCCTTAAAGGAAGTTCTAACAAAAGTAAAAAAAGAATTAGTCTCAACATCGGAAGAGCTGAAAGATTTATTAAATAATAGAGATTCATCAACCTTAATTGAACTTCAGGAAAATCTTGGTGAAAATGATTACATTCTTTCGGTTTACGTGGGGAAGAATTCACTAACACTCTTCAATTTAAGCTCTCAGAATTTGAATTATAAAAAATTGCCTATAAGTCGGGATAGTCTCTTATCGATGATTAATTTAGTTTCACCAATCTATCGATCGACCATGCAAAATGAAGAAATATATGTAAATGAGGATTTGTTTTCATTTAATGCGCTGGCTGCATACAAGCTATACGAAAATGTATTTAAGAATTTGCTTTCTGATATTCCAAAGGGATCTAATCTGATTATTAGTTTTCCAAAAGAGCTAATTAAATTACCAATAGAGATGTTGGTAACTGAGTGGTCAGAGGGAGAAAGTCCGTACTATTATAACGATAAAAAATTTCTTCTTGATGATTATCGTATTTCGTATACTCCTTCAGCCTCTATATATAAAATTCAAACAAGTGAAACTGAAACTAATCATAACCAGAATTTACTTATCGGGGATCCGTCCATTGGCAACGCTGAATATTCGTTAAGTGTGAGAAGCGGATTAGTCGATTTAAATTCTGGTCAATCAAGAAATATTTTGTTATATCCACTTGAATATTCGAAAGGTGAAATAGAAAGTATTGATGGTATGATAGCCAATAATACGGTGTTCATATCTCAGGAAGCAACTGAGAGCCACTTCAAGCAATATGCGCCATCGAGTAATGTAATTCATATTTCCTCCCATTCATTTCTATTGAAGGACCAACCACTTATTATTTTTTCTCAGCAGGAGGATGAACAGGATGACGGTTTTCTTGAGTTGGGAGAAATTGTTCAGCTTAATCTTTCTAGTAATTTAGTAGTATTGAGCTCGTGTCGTTCCGGTTTAGGAAAAATTGATGCCTCAGAAGGAATCTTAGGAATGCAGAAAGCATTTTTTGATGCAGGAGCAAATAGTATAGTTGTTTCTTTGTGGGACGTTAACGATAAATACACTTCCTATTTTATGAAAGATTTTTATAAGCATCTCGCTGAAGGTATATCAAAATCTGAGGCTTTGAGGGAAGCAAAATTAGACTTTATAAATAATTATTCTGCAAACCCATACTACTGGTCTGCTTTTGTCCTTTCAGGAAATCCTTCAAATATCAGGTTGCAGGAGGCTTCATTCTTTACACTCTTCCACATTTTTGGGATTTTGTTGCTAATTGGCTTTGTATACTTCGTAGTTAAAAGATTTCTTATAAAATAGAAGTAATTATCTCTTCTTACCTTTAGAAAAAACTGCTATTTAATCGATTTTTTGATTATAATAAAACATTTATATTTGTTCAAACACATGTCCCTTTATCCCATATCGAAGTACTATTATACTAAATGAATAATTAAACTTTACATTTAATATTTCAATTGATAAAGTAAAAAAAGTGTGTCACTTAAATAATCGTCTTAACTTCTTTGGAAAATCATTATGACCATGCCTGAATATGCACTGAGAGAATCAAAAACAGCTGATAAAAATTCTATCACTTCAGAACAACTGTTATTTATGGCATATAACGGGGATTTTAATTCAGTTTACTGTCAAATGGTGCGATTGACCCTTGAAGAAAGAAAAAAGTTTTCGAATAAATATATTTTGTTTGAAACAATTACAGGCAGTATTAGGAATCTATCTGAACTGAAGAATAGTCATGAAGATTTATTGGTTTACAGAGAGAAAAAATTTCTGATTGAAGTTCTGGATTTGTTTATCTCCGAATGTATTATAAAATCTTCATTTCCACGACAACTATTTCAATCCATTCTAAAAGTTTCTGAGGAACTTACCAGGTTAGCAGATTTTAATTCTGCAATTGAGTATTTAAATAAAGCAATAGCCCTGGGAGTTAACAAATTTCCTGAGTTGAAGACAGAGGTTCTGTTTAATCTGGCCGAGATCTTCAATCGACAAGGTGATTTAGTTACCTCCGAAAATTATTTGAATCAATTACTACTTCATCCGTATTTAATCACTGATCGGGATAGAGTTGCAGAACTTCTGCAAAATGTTAGTCAGTTATACTTGAAACAGGGGAAAGTTGATCGGTATAAAAATTTTCTATTTCTCGGATTAAAATATTTTTATACAAATCCTGATAATCGTAGAAAGATTTTCGAGCAGATCCGGATTACTTATCGGAGATCGATAAAAATTATTTTTAAGAGTGATGTAAACTTTAATAATAGATTTATTTACCTAATTCATTGGATATTTTTCAGACTGCCAAATTTTTCAAAACTCAAACTTGGATTTGCAAATAAACTTGCTTTAAAGGTTTTACTTGGAACGATTTATTTAATCAACTATTCACAAAAAGCAGAAACCACAAAAAACTTTGTAACGAGTAATAATGAAAGCACGGGGTCACTTTACCTGTTGAAGAGTCAGGACTATCTAACGAAAGCAAACAAAAGAAAAGCTCAAACAAAAAAAATATTAATTACTAGAGCAATGGGTGGTATCGGCGATCTTCTGATGATGACTCCCGGTATTCATGCTTTGAAGAAGAAGCATCCTAAATCGGAAATAAATCTTGCAATACCAAAAAGATACTTTTCGGTCTTTGAAGGGAATGATGATGTAAAGTTAATTGATATCGAAGGAGATTTTTTCTCTCATCTAACTTTTAACAAGTGGTATAATTTTACTGATTGTCCGGCTGCCAGAAAAGAAAGCATTTCAGCCCCTCGGGTTACGAAAAGCCGGATTGATATTTTCACTTCCGCACTTAATGTCGGTTTGTTTTCGAGAAACAAGATGTCTAAAAAGCCCCGTTATTTTGTGAATCAAAATGAATTGAATTTCGCTAACGATTTCTGGAATGATAATGAACTGGCTGAAAAAACTGTAATTGGTGTTCAAATACATTCAGATGAAACTTATCGAGATTATCATTTGATGGAAAAACTCGTTCAAAAGTTAGCTGAAAAATATCAAGTATTAATCTTCGATAGCGAAATAATAAATGGATTTGAATTTGAAAATGTTATTAAAATTCAAGATCTGACTCTTCGAAAAGCTTTTGCATTAGCTTCTAAGTGCAGTGCAATTGTAGCACCCGATTCTTCCTTTATTCATTTTGCTGCAGCATTTGAAATTCCGACAGTTGCCCTTTTCGGTCCCATTGATGGTAAAGTTAGGACAAGGCATTACCCAAATTGCAGCTATTTAAGTGCAAAGGATTTAATTGGTTGTATGCCTTGCTGGAGAAATGAATCAATACCTTGCAAACTTACCGGGATGCGAACCAGTGAATGTATGAAACAAATTCCTGTAAGTCAGATAATAAATGTTCTTGAAACGAAATTAAATGGAGAAAATGTAAATGCATAATACTAGTAAAATATGTGATGCTGCCGATTGGTTTGACCCAGAAGTAAAAATAATTATTGAAAATGAGTTAAAAGAGCCAGCAAGATTCCATAGGAAACAATGGGAGTTTGCAATGATTTTTCTCACTCTGCAAAAGTTTGGATTACTCAATCAACAAAAAGTTGGGCTCTCCCTTGGCGGTGGAAACGAGAGAGTTCTTTATTCGATAGCTAGCCATATTAAAAAACTTTTTGTAACTGATCTTTATGATGATAAAACAAGTTGGGATTGTGCACGAACGGAAGATCCTGATGAATTTATTAAAGTCAGCAAACCTTTTCCCGTTGATGGTACAAAAATTCAAGCTTTAAGAATGGATATGAGACATCTTGATTTTAAGGACAACACATTTGATTTCTGTTATTCTTCCTGTGCGATTGAACATATCGGAGATTATCAAGATTTTCTTCAGCATTTTAATGAGGTTAACAGAGTGCTTAAAGCCGGTGGAATTTATGTATTAACTACTGAACTTCAATTCGGTGATAAAACAATACCAGATGAGAATAATTTCATTTTTACTAAAGACTACATTTCAAAGTTAATTACAGATTCGGATTTAGATTTTATCTCAGATGTAAATGCTGAGCTGACAAAAAATATTATTAACTATCCTTATCCATCCAATATTAAGAATCTGGCATTTTCAGGTAATGATAATTTAAATCAGAAGATAATGGAACAGTTTCCTCATTTGGTTTTGCTCAGAGGAAATGTTCCCTTCACATCTGTTCTTTTAATTTTACGAAAAGGAGTAGTTAATAAAAAATCTGATCTCATCAGTTTTTTAAATTATGATGCCACAAAAAAATACCTTACCGAAGGTGTGGAAAGTTACCGTAGACTAATACATGAAAACAAAATTAATATTTCGCCTTTCTCGAGTCTCCCTGGAAATGTTTCCAGATTTTTCTTGGATCATTCAAATTATTTTACAAGTTCGGTTAATGCAATAAATAACGAAGAAACGATTTTCCATTCAGATTATTTCTGGTTTGGAAAAGGTAAAAGAAAAGTAAAAATAAATATCAAAGTGGATGAAGCCATACCCAATGAACCAAATATTTTTCAAATAAGGGTGCATTCATATCAAACACACAAATCATTAAATGTAGAATGTGTATATGAAAAAGATATAGTGGTTGAACGGAATATGAGTGTTAATGAAGTAATTGAATTAGACACAAATGAAAATCTTAACTATGCCTTCTTGTGTAAACTGATTTCGGGAAATATTTCCTGCAGTTCTATTTCAATAATGAGTCATTCAATAAATAAAAATAGCAAAAATTCTATTACTTCACTGGAATTAGAAGGAGTCACTGAATTATGACCAGCAGTGAATATATCGACAAACGTTCATTAAGATTTGCCTGGTATTATTCTTTAAGTCAATTGAAAGCGAAATACAGGTATACCTCTTTAGGTTTTATATGGAATTTTCTGGAACCTGCACTGTATCTTATTATTCTTAGCCTTGTTTTTGCTGTAATTAACCGGATGAATATAAGTGACTATGCCGTTTTTCTTTTTAGTGCATTGGTCCCCTGGAGATATTTTGAAAAGGTAGTTAATCTTGTTATGGAATCCCTTGTAAACGGTGAATGGTTGCTGAAAAAACTTTATGTGTCTCCATTTGCTTTTCCCATAAACCGATTGATTATGGCAAGCTTTGATTTCCTTTTTTCCATTGTAGTTGCATTTGTACTTTTTGCATTTCTTAAAGAAAACTGGACAATACATCTAATAATAATTCCACTAGCAATAATTCCCTGGGCAATTTTTGGTTTTGGGTTGGGCTTAATTTGTGCGGTATTGTACACTTTCTTCAGAGATGTTAAGCCGCTTGTTCAGATGATTCTTACACTTACATTTTTTACTTCACCGATTTTATTCAGCAGAACTGTTTTTGTACCTGATTCATTTCAGGCAAAGATAATGGATTTTCATCCGATAACTTATTTCGCGGCACTTTTTCAAAAGCCAGTTTACAATGCTGTCTGGCCATCTGAGATAGACTGGGCGGTTTCCATCTGTATTGCATTGATTTCACTGATCACAGGACTTATTCTAATTAATAAATACAAATCACAATTCTATTATTACCTGTAGTATGAATAAGAAAATAATTTTTCGTCTTGATAATGTTAATGTTGAATTTGAAAGACATTCTTTAGCTCAGAGAAGTTTGCGTAGTGCTCTAGGCCGAAAGTTAAACAGGCATAAATCTGAAAAAATTGCTGCACTGAAAAACATTAATCTCGAAATCAGAGAAGGTGAAAACATCGGTGTTATTGGGCGAAATGGAGCAGGAAAATCTACTTTGCTTCGGGTGTTGACAAAGGTAATCATACCTTGTTCTGGCAAAGTTCAAGTCGATAATTCCAAACATATTGTTCCTCTGCTTGAACTTGGAATAGGTTTTCAACCGGATCTTTCTGGAAGAGAGAATTGTTTTGTTGCCGGAATGCTAATAGGTTATTCAAAGAAAGAAATTGAAGAGAAAATGAATAGCATAATTGATTTTGCGGAATTGAGAGATTTTATTGATGAACCTGTAAAAAACTATTCATCTGGAATGTATGCACGTCTAGCTTTTGCGCTTGCGACTGATATTAATCCACAGGTTTTACTCGTCGATGAGGTGTTTGGGGTGGGGGACGAGTTTTTCATGAAAAAGTGTATGATAAGAATGCAAGAACTAATGAATAATGGTTTGACCACAATCTTTATTTCACACAACCTCGATTTTCTTATCTCGCAATCAAACCGGCTTATATGGTTCGATGGCGGGGAAATTAAACTTGACGGAAATCCTTTCGATGTGGCTGAAGCCTATCGAAATTCTGATAACAATCTGAAACTTGTAGTTTCAGGATAAATTTAATATGGTGAAAAACTATGTTCAAACAAGATCCTTCAAACACAGTCATTATTAATGCAACCAACATCGGTTATAAATTTCACGGAATTGGAGTTTATTCGCTTAACATTTTAAAAGAACTTACTAAATTGAAAACCGATTTGAACTTTATCGTATATCTCAATAAGAGTTCTAAAAGATATATAGACGAGATAAAAATTCCTGATAACTTCAGATTGAAATGGGTAAGTTCAATAATTTCACCTGACAAAAAATTTAAAGGACATTTGCTGCGATTGATTTGTTCCAATCTCATTTCATTAAAATATCGTAAGTATCTTCAATTCAATACCAGTCAGTTCGAAATTAATTTCTTTCGAGCTAACCAGATTGTTACAATTCATGATGTTATCCCGCTCCTCTTCAAAAAATATCACAAGAAGCAGTATTATTATTTCAAGATGATGTTGAAATATGGTTTGATGAATGCCCGGTATATTCTTACACCATCATTTCATTCAAAAGAAATGCTTATGAAAATTTATAATCTTCAGTCGAATAGAATTAAAACAATTTATAATGGAGCAAATACACTTCGTGCAAATTCAGTGTGCTATAAAGAGAGTAAAAAAGAAAATTTTATTCTCTACGTCGGCAGAATTAATAAAATGAAAAATATTGGCAGGCTGTTAGCTGCTTACGCAAGAATACATAATAAAATTAATCATGATCTGGTAATTATAAGCGATGATAAAGCGGCACTTGAGCATGAAATAAAAGAAGCAAATCTCAATGACGAAGCCATTGAGCGAATTGTTTTCAAAGAAAATGTAAGCGAAGAAGTAAAATTTGATGTTATGAGTAAAGCAAAATTACTTGTGTCACCTACTTTATATGAAGGTTTCGGATTACCACCAGTTGAAGCAATGGCGTGTGGCTGTCCGGTTATAGTTTCAAACAACGCCTGTGTTCCGGAAGTTTGTGGGGAAGCTGCAATGTATGTTGATCCTTACAATACGGATTCAATTTCAGACGCTATCGTTAAGTTAATTGAGGATAATGATCTGAGAACCAAATTAATCGAACGAAGCTTAAAAAGAGTAAAGCGATTCAGATGGGAATATTCTGCACAGGAACATATCAGAGTTTTTGAAAATATTTTGGCATATAAAACACTTCCTGTTGAAAAACGCGAAACTGGATTTACAGTTTTTTCAGGAAAAATTAAACCTGCTGTTTTTGAAAACTAAATGAAAGTAATTAGGTAGAAAATTATTTTCTCAAAAAATCCATTTATATTCAAAAATGATTGTCACGCCTACCTGAATAATCATAATTACAAACATCGTTATTGCAATGGGCAGATGAAAAATATGCCGTAAATAAAAAAGTTTTAGGAAAGTTCTTAGTAAGGCTTTTCTTCTTGCTATAACTATTTCTGATTTGGTAGCATCAATCAATTCATCTCTCTAACTTTTGTTTAATCTAAGAAGCTTCATTCTTTTCCTGAACAACCTAATTAGTTACTTTGTGCTTTAAGATTCTAAGTAGAACCTTATTTCTAACATATTCGACTTAAGAAATTCTTTGCTGGATATTAAAGCGGTTTCTCGTCTTTTTTGTCCAGCCTATTTTTGATGTACGCCAGATCATTTAGAATTTTAACGGATGCCAATAATAGTACCGCTCCTAAAATAGAACCAAAAATAATAATTATTCCTAATTTCTTAAATTCTCCCAGGGCTTCGAATATTTCTAAGCCTATAATTAACCCCACAACCACAGCAGATATGCTAAGAAAAATTAGAAAAAGTCTTAGCCAAATTGAATTTGTAGATTTTAAACCTTTAGGCATTGAATAACCCTTGTTTAGTAAATAAAAAATCTTTAACTAAAATTACACTATTAACTATCTAGCTGCAATAAAGCACATATTGAAAAATCGGAATACGTATCATGCTGAAACAAAGTGATGGCGAGCCCCGTCCACAAAAGTAAAAATTCTGTCCTCTGGTTTCGTTTTTTTAAGTATTTTTAGCATAAAAATATTCTTTAAGGGAATTGCTATCTTGTTGGTGATATTATTTTTATTGTCTTTTTCAATTACTTTAATTTAGTTTGTAACAGTAATTTGAAACAGAGAGGTTATTGTGAAAGTTTTAACTATACTTTTTCTTACTTTAATTTGTCTAATATTTCTTCGATGCTCAGAAGATAGCCCCGAAAGCCCACCAGCGAATTCTACTGGCAAGTTATTTGTTCAATCCAACCCCTCGGGTGCTCATATCTATTTAAAGGGAATAAATACTGGTAAAACGACTCCTGATACTATAAAAAACCTTGCGCAAGGCACTTACGATGGTTTTCTATATTTACAATATTATGATACAGCCTACTTTACAGCCACTGTGTTTAACAATACTACTACAACAATAGATAGTAGCCTTAAAGATGGATTGCCGATGGTAGAATTTTTATTTGATTTTCAAATTGCATTTAATGACGATAGTGTACGTTTCAACTTCACTATCAACCAGGATGTTACAATGGATAGTATCAAAGTTGGAAGACCGGTTAATTCAACAGGCACTTCTGTTACAGATAAGTATTCATATAATGCTAAACTGTTTGAGGCTCGGGATCAGTCTGGAAACCTTATAAAATATTACTTGCCTCCATCTGAATCCGGATTACAATATTATCCGGCGATTCAAAATAATGATTATTACTTTAGTATGTTCGGACACAAGGCATATGGTGCAAAACTTGAATTCCGATCATATTACCTGGTTCGTCTTTAAATTTTGATGAGTTGTTTATATTTGTAAAATTTCTATAATACCCACCAAATCTTTTTTTCTGAAAAGTTTTTTTCAGACTGCGCATTAGATATTTTAGCCCTTTAAATATAAAAATTATAAGGAGTGAAAATTGTTTAACAAGGCAATGGAGAATATTAGTCTGTCACCAATTGTAGCTATTAGTGAAGAAGTGAATAGAAAATCTTTAGAAACTAAGAAAGATTTTATTCTCTTTCAGCGGGGTGAAATCGGCTTTTCAACCCCTAAGTATATTGTTGATGCTATGGTGGAGGCATTGAACCAGGGATTAACCAAATACCCAGTTTCCGGCGGGCATATCAAATTAAAAAAGGCAATAATTCAAAAGCTTAATAGTTTTAACAATGTACACGGTTTAGAGCCCAATAATATTGTTGTAACTCATGGTGGTCAGGAAGGTTTGCAGCTGATGTTCAAACTTTTTGAAGGCAAAAAAGCGGTAGGATTCGCACCAGTTTGGAGCTGCGTACTAGAAAATTTCGTTCCTTATTCGAGAACTGATTTCAAGCAAATTCCTTTGGCAGAGGATTTTACTATTAATTATGATTTACTTGAAAATGAAATTAAAGATGCATCTTTTCTTTATTTAAATAGCCCCCACAATCCAACCGGGAAAATATTTAGCAGGGAGGAAGTAGAAAGAATAGTTGAAATATGCAGCAAGTATGGTGTATATATTTTATCAGATGAAGCTTATGAAAGAATTACTTTCGATGGTAAAAATCATTTTAGTCCTATGCAGTTAAATTATGAAAACATTATTGCCGTTTATACGTTTTCAAAAACTTATGCGATGACCGGATGGAGGCTAGGCTACCTTGTAAGCAGAAATAAAAAACTGACAAACATTATCAAGCTTGGAGATTATACACAAACTGCTGGTGTACCAACCTATACACAATTTGCTGGTGCCGAAGCTTTATCAAATTCAGAAATGGAGAAAAGTTCTGTTGATAGTTTTATGAAGGAATTCTCGCTAAGAAGAGATGCTTTGTATGAAGGTTTGAAATCAATTGATGGAATAAAATTACCAGGCAAACCCGAAGGAGCTTTTTACATATTTCCTGACTTCTCGGAGTTTGTGCCTAATAATTTAAGTCAGGAGGAAAGTAAGCTGCATATTTTTCATAAGCTGATAGATGCCGGAGTGGCAACAGTTTATGGTTCTTGCTTTGGCAAGTATTTCCAGAACAACTTAAGATTTTCTTATTCGACTACCAATCATCAGCAGATTGAGGAAGGGTTAAACAGAATAAGAACAGCATTGCATAAGTAAAAAGAAAAATCTGGCCAATAACCGGATTTTTCTATTGCGGCCCTATGAGGTGAATCAATTCAATAAATGGGATCATTAAAATTAGTCATCTGTTCAGAGCCTTCATTGCATGCTCTGCATATCGCAGTCCTTTTGTAACGCCAAATGGAGCTGCTTCATTTATTTTCTTTAATTCGTCATCAGATAATTTTATTTCTACTGCTGCAGCATTCTCTTCAAGATATTTTATTTTCTTCGTACCTGGTATTGGCACAATTCCATCCGATTGATGTAAAACCCAGGCGAGTGCTAATTGTGCAGTCGTGCATTTTTTACTTTTAGCAATTTCTTCAAGTTGCTCAACAAGCTTGAAATTTTGTTCAATGTTTCCTTTCTGAAACCGCGGATGATTTCTTCGGTAATCGTCAGTTGGAATTTCCTGCTCAGGTTTGAAATTACCAGATAAAAATCCTCTTCCCAAAGGTGAATATGCAACAAAACTTATTTTAAGTTCTTTACAAAGGTCCAATAGTTCGGTTTCAGAAA
>JAOTUT010000095.1 GCA_029863735.1 Ignavibacteria bacterium | reverse complement strand
GAACGTAACGATTAAAAAGTCATTCTGTCCGCTGCGGCGGATCATTTCAGAATCAGACATCAAATTATAGGCGATCTTCAGATCGCCTTTTTTTATCTCTAGTAATTCATCGGATAGTTTACGAATTTAGTAAAGTAAATTTTGTTTTACTTCGAATTATCCCGAAAGGACTTTCCTGATGAAAAAAACTTTACTCTTTATTCCAGTCATTCTTTTTTTAACTACTATATTAAACTTTGCTCAAATAGAATTAAGCATATTTGACCAACCACACGAATTGAATACGGAATACTGGTTGAGCAGGTTTCCTCATTCATTTGCACCGATAACATTTGACTACACACCGACTGCATTTTCTAACTTTGACAATATTAATATCTCCAACGATCCATTTCCGCAAAACGAACCCTCAGTTAGGATAAGTAGAAAAAATCCAAACAGAGTTGTTGCAGCATGGCGTGATTTCCGAACAGGAGTAACTCCTGCTCTGCGAAGAGTCGGTTACAGTTTTTCAACTGATGGCGGCCAGAGCTGGTCTGTTAGCCAGTTAACACCTCAAATTATTCCCGGTGCACCTCTGAGTAGCGACCCGGTTGTAGTAGTTGATACTTCGGGCAATTTTTATATTTATACGATTTCTCTCAACGAGACTACGGGCGACGGTGAAATGTGGCTCTTTAAATCCACGGATGAAGGAGAAACATTCAACCAGGTTTATGAAATGGCAACCGGACCCTGGTTTGAAGATAAAGAATGGGGTACAACAGATTTTAGTCCAACAAGCCCTTTTGTGAACACATTGTATTGCAGCTGGACAAGGTTTGCAGCAAATACATCAATCCTTCTCATCAGATCAACCGATGAAGGAGTTACCTGGAATACTCCTGTAACCGTTAGTGATGGTTCGGGAGGAGTGCAAGGTTCATTTCCTGCAGTTTCTTCTGATGGTGAATTATACGTTGTCTGGAGGTCATCTTCAAGCGGAGGGCAGATCCGTTTTGATAAATCTACCGATGGTGGTTTAACTTTTGGGACAGATAAAATAATTAGCAGTACACCGAATGCATGGTTCCCACATATGTCAGTTGATCTTAGTGGAGGTCCTTTCCACAATTATATTTATGTCGTTTGGAACGATACAAGAAATGGTGACGATGATATATTCCTTAGCATTTCTTCAGATGCCGGAAACACCTGGTCATCAGCAATGAGAGTTAACAACGATCCGATTGGTAACGGTAAAGTTCAATACTGGCCATCAATCGCTATTAGTGAACTCGGAGAAATTGTAATTTTATTTTATGACAGCAGGAATACTACAAGCAATAATATTATTGAAGCTTACATTGCACGATCAACTGATGGCGGCGCAACATTTACAAACGAATTACTTAGTACACAACCTTCACCAACAAACATTCCTAATGGAGATGTAAGGTTTGGTGATTATATAAATATTGATTTTGTTGGCGGAAATATTATCCCCGTCTGGACAGATGAACGTGCCGGAGGTTTTGATATGGATATTTACACCGCGACCATAAATCCAATCGTTCCAGTAGAGTTGATAAGTTTTAGTCACAGAATAGTAAACGGCAAAGTTATTCTCGATTGGGTGACAGCAACGGAGTTAAACAACATGGGCTTTGAAATCCAAAGAAGTCTTGACAATAACATTTTTGTAACTGTTGGTTTTGTTGAAGGAAGAGGAAACTCCACCACAAATCAGGACTACAGTTTTACTGAGGAGAGTATTGCTGGAAAAGTCTATTATCGACTAAAACAGGCAGACTTCGATGGCACGTATAACTACTCACAGGTTATCGAAGTGAACGGGGTAACTGTCTCCACAATACAGCTCGCGCAGAATTATCCGAATCCGTTTAACCCAGTAACCACAATTAAATACCAGCTTGGCAATGATGGTTTTGTAAACTTAAAGGTGTTTAATTGGCTCGGTGAAGAAGTTTCTGAACTGGTCAACCAATTTCAGAAAGGTGGAAGTCATGAGATCATTTTCAGTGCAGATAATCTCCCCAGCGGAATTTATGTTTACAAGATTACATCAGGAAATTATACTGAAAGCAGAAAAATGATGTTGTTAAAATAAAGTTATTTCAAAAAGGGAAGGTAATTTTAAGCGAGCAGAGACGCTCGCTTTTCATTTTATATAACTATTTACCGCATCCGCACAATTCTCGCCATCAAGAGCCGAAGAAACAATTCCGCCCGCATAACCAGCGCCCTCACCACACGGAAATATTCCTTCCACTTCAACGTGCATAAAACTTTCCCTGTCCCTCGGTACTCTTATTGGTGAACTTGTCCGGCTTTCTACACCAACTAAAATCGCTTCGTCAGAAAGATAGCCTCTCATTCTTCTGCTAAATTCCTTTAAGGCTTTCTTAAGTTTTTTAACTATAAAAGGCGGAAGTTCTTCATCCAGTCTGGAGGATGTTATTCCCGGAATGTAAGAAGTTTTAGGAAGAGTCTGGGAAAATTTTCCCTCGACAAAATCATTAGCTCTTTGTGCAGGTGCCGACAATGAAGATCCGGCAAGCTTGAAGGCTAGCTGCTCTATTTCCTGTTGGAGTTTTAATGCGCTGAACTCAGAGACTTCATTCTTATTAACCCATTCATTTTCTTTTATTTCAACAACAAGACCTGAATTTGCATACGGTGAATCTCTTTTGGACATGGACATCCCGTTGACAACAACTTCACCAGGTCCGGTCACAGCAGGAACTATTATTCCACCAGGACACATACAAAACGAATACACTCCTGCTCCATCAATATTGGTGGAAAGATTATACGAAGCAGCCGGAAGGTTTTCAGGTTTTATTTTCATGTGATATTGAATTTCATTTATTAATGGCTGCGGATGTTCAATCCTTACACCCATTGCAAAAGGCTTGGCTTCAATTTTAATTTTATTTTTTTGTAACACATAAAAAATATCTCTCGCGGAATGACCTGCTGCAAGTATTACCGCATCAGCCAGGAATTCCTTATCAGAATTAACAACAACCCCATTTATTTTTTTATTCTTTATAATGAAGTCAGTAACCCTTGATCCATAATGTATTTCACCGCCTGCATCCAGAACAGTTTGCCTTATAGCTGCGATAATTTTAGGTAATTTATTTGAACCAATGTGAGGATGTGTGTCTACAATAATATCTGGATGAGCCCCGTGTTGAATAAAGACTTCCAGTACTTTCGAAACATTACCTCTTTTAACTGACCGTGTATAAAGTTTGCCATCACTGTATGTTCCAGCGCCACCTTCACCAAAACAATAATTTGAATCAGGATTAACAATTTGTTCCCGCATTAGCGAACGTAAATCTCTACTTCTTGTTTGAACATCTTTGCCTCTTTCAAGAACTATTGGCATTATCCCAAGCTCTATCAGATGCAAAGCGGCAAACATTCCGGCAGATCCAAATCCCACAACAATAACTTTCTTTTTCTTATTAACAGGATCGTATACATAAGTTGGTCTTTCTTCGGAAGGAGTTTCACCAATATAGACATCAGCTAAAATTCTGTATATAGGATCTCGCCGTGCATCTATCGACCGGCGAACAGGAACGATTTTCGAAATGTCAGAAGGATTCACACCCAGCTTCCTCGAGGCTATATAACGAAAGAATCCTTCTTCGTGAATCTTTTCCGGAGGGACTATAATTTCTATTTGTTGTTTCATATTTAATGAGAAAAATTAATAAATGCTTTTCACATATCCGCCATCAACCTGTATTGTATTACCTGTTACATAACTAGCTTGATTCGATGCAAGAAAAACAACTACTGAAGCTATTTCTTCGGGCCTGGCAAGCCGGTTCAAGGGTACTCTTTTCGCCATTTCCACAAGAATTTCTTCGTGAGATTTTCCCCTCTCCTTTGCCTCAATTACAGCAAGCTCGTAAAGCCGCCCCGTTAGCGTCAACCCAGGTGCTACGTTGTTCACAGTAATATTAAACTTTGCAACTTCATTACTTAGCGACTTGGTAAACCCGGTCACTCCAGCACGGAGTGAATTGGATAGAACTAAATTATCAACCGGCTGTTTTACAGAAATTGAAGTGAGGTTTATGATTCGTCCCCAGTTTTTTGCCATCATTCCCGGGAGAACAAGTTTTGATAAACGGACGACGCTAAGAAGTACCTGTTCGTATGCTGAGTTCCAATCCTCTTCTTCAAGCTGCTGAAACAAGCCGGGAACTGGACCTCCACAATTATTTACCAGAATATCCACCGTACCGAAATGTCTTGTAACGGCTGCATAAGTGCTCTCAATATCTTTTTGCTTATTTAAATCACAAACTGACCAGAATGGCTCGAGGGAATATTTTTCTTTCAACTCCTGTGTTGCAGAGAGAAGGTTTTCTTTTGACCGTGAAGAAATTGCAACTTTGCATCCTTCCTGAGCAAACAACTCAGCAACAGCTTTTCCGATTCCAGTGCTCGAAGCAGTGATAAGAACAGTCTTATCCTTTAAACCAGTCTCCAATTCATCCCTTTTAAAATTGGTTAAAGATAATGTGAATGGCAGCGATTAAAATAAAGTATTTATTTTAATTTCTGAACAGTGTTACCAACATTTTTTGCAGTATCCAGAGCAATTACCAGTTCTTCATTTGTTGCAATACGGAAGACTTTAACTTTTGATGAAGAATCTGATATTACCGTTTCCCGGCTTTCATTTTTTAGTTTATCCAACTTAATTCCAAGATACTCCATATTATTACAGACTTCTTCTCTTACTTCAACTGCATTTTCACCAATACCACCTGTAAAAACTAGAGCATCTAAACCACCCATTGCAGCTGTATAAGCTCCAATATATTTTTTTATCCGGTAACAGAATATTTCAAAAGCATAAATTGAACGCTTCTGTTCGTCTTTAACTGAAACAAGAATTTCGCGCATATCGCTGCTCTCACCACTGATGCCAATTAATCCAGAATGTTTATTAAGCAGAGTTCCGGCTTCACCTAAAGATAATCCTTCTTTTCCCATTATATATAAAATGAGGGACGGATCAAGATCGCCACTTCTTGTTCCCATTAATAAACCTTCAAGTGGTGTAAATCCCATTGATGTATCGACAGAGACTCCATTTTGCACAGCAGCGATACTGCATCCATTGCCAAGGTGAGCAGTTATTATTTTCAGTTGGTCCACAGTCTTACCCATCAGTTCCGCTGCTTTGTTCGAAACATAAAGATGTGAAGTTCCATGAAAGCCATATCTTCTGATTTTATGTTTTTTATATAACTCATAAGGAATACCATATAAAAAAGAACGGGGAGGCATATTTGAATGAAAAGCTGTGTCGAATACTGCAACCTGAGGAGTTTTAGACAAGAGTCTTGTTACTGCCTGAATACCTTTTATGTTTGGAGGATTATGGAGCGGTGCAAGTTCAATATTATCCTGAAGAACTTTAACTACTTCATCATCTATAAGGATTGATTCGGAAAATGTTTCACCGCCATGCACAACGCGATGACCAACAGCTTCAATTTCCTGAATATCTTTAATCACTCCGTGATTTGGGCTTAATAAGATTGCAATCACATATTCAATAGCGATTTGATGGTCAAGAATTTCACCCACAATTTTTATACTGTCACCGTCAAACCTGGAATGGGAGAGAACTGCACCGGTCATTCCTATTCTTTCGACCACTCCTTTTGCAAGGGCAGTTTCGGTTTCTGTATCCATAAATTGATATTTAATTGATGAGCTTCCGCAGTTTAGTACGAGTACTTTCATTTTATTCTTCTGATTAAATGGTATAAAAAATTAGCTTATTATATTTCCGTCTTCGTCATATTTGTAGAATCCTTCCCCACTTTTCTTTCCGAGCTTCCTTTCCCTGACAAGCTTACGCAAAATCGGGCAGGCCCGGTATCTCGGTTCCCCTAGAGTTTTCCAAAGTGTTTCCATCCATGCCAGCACTTCATCAAGGCCCATACTATCGGCCATCTCCAGAGGACCCATCTGAAAATTATAACCAAGCTTCATTGCTGTGTCAATATCCTTTGCAGTTGCAATTCCTTCAAGAAGAATATGCATAGCTTCATTCAATAGCGGAACAATTGCACGAGTGGTCACAAAGCCGGGATATTCATAAACTTCAACCGGAGTCTTTCCAATATTTGAAACAAATGTTTTTACTTTAGCTATTGTCTCAGCAGATGTATACAGACATTTTACAACTTCAACAACTGGTATTTTCGGAACCGGATTTAAGAAATGCAGCCCGATCATTTTATCCGGTCTGCTTGTTTTTTCAGAGATCTTTGTAAGACTAATAGTAGACGAGTTTGAAACAAAGATGCAGTCTTCCTTAG
>JAOTUT010000094.1 GCA_029863735.1 Ignavibacteria bacterium | reverse complement strand
TTTAACTCATTCTCTGATTTTAAGGAGAAGAAGAAAATATTACTAATTATTACCGGTAAAAAGCAAAGCCGTCAATGGTATTCTAC
Organism: Ignavibacteria bacterium; assembly: GCA_029863735.1. Next base: position 6,306 of record JAOTUT010000094.1, on the reverse strand, counting down.
CGAATCGGAGTATGATATATTTGATTTGAAAGGTCTAGTAAATTCATTTTTTTTAAAAATATCGCTTGACAATGTTTTAAATGATTCTTATAATTCCATACAAAATAAGATTTACGATTATCAATTCATTGCAAACTTTAAAGATTTGAAGTTTGGAGTTGGTGGTAAACTTAACAAAAGCGTTCTTAAAATGTTTGATATCAATCAACCTGTGTTTTCTTTTGAGTGCGATCTGGATATTCTTAATAAATTATCCGATAAAAAGAGGACATTTACAGAACTTTTGAAATACCCAAAAGTATATCGTGATTTTGCGTTTTTGTTTGATAAATCAATAAATTACACATCAGTAAAGGATTTTATTTTACGGGAGAGCAGTGACATTCTCAAATCTGTTGAATTGTTCGATCTTTTCGAAAATAAAGAGATTGGTGAATTTAAAAAAAGTATGGCATTCAATTTAGAGTATTTTGATGTCAACAGAACTTTAATTGATGAAGAAGTAGATAAGGATTTTCAAATTTTAATAAACAAAGTAACGAAAAATTTTAATGCGATTCTGAGAGGGAAATAATTGGTAGACCTTGCTAAATACGAAACTCTGATAAGTGACTTAGGCAAGCTTGAGTCCCAGGTAGAAATAATCAAAAATAAATATAGTGATACTCTTGGAAGAAACAAGGAACTAGAAATATCACTAAATGAAATTCAGCAGGATAAAAATCTTCTCCACCAAAAGATATCCGAAATGGAATCGGAATTAGAAGACATAACACTTAAATCGGAGGAAATATCAAAACTAAACTTAGAGGAAAGAGAAGAGATAAAAAATAAAATAAGAGATTTAATTTCCAGATTAGATAAACACTTGTCCACTGATTAGTGACAATATTGTATCGGCTGGACAAGCTAAAGTAATTAGTTCTTAAATAATTTGTTAGTGGGTAGTGCAGAAAGACTGATGGAAAAAAAGAAGCTGAAAATAAAAATATTTGACAAAGAGTATTCTTTACTTGTTGAAAATGAAGAAATAGCTAAAGAGCTTGCTATTTATGTAAATAAGGTAATGGAAGAAACAAAAGATGAGCTCCCGGATCAACCGCCTCAGACTATAGCTATTATTGCTTGTCTGAATATTGCATACGATCTTTTTATTGAGAAGAATAAGAATAGAGAATTTTTAATTCAAGCTTCAGACAAAGTTAAAAAGATAAAACTTCTTCTATCAGAACAGCAGACTGCAGACCCATCTTAAGTATAACCGCTTCGCTGCTCCTAATAATTAGTGAAAAACTAACATATACTAATTGGGAGTATTACTCCGGCGTGTATTACAGGCCTCATCTTCAATTTTTTAATTGAAGACTCTCCCATTTTTGGGAAGCAGTGGAAGTAAAAAGCGACTGGGAACATTCCCACTGTGATTAATAGGGTTTTTCCTATTGATTACGGGGCAGCGAGTGCGGTCTTAAAAAATAAAACTTAAGTATGGAGGAAAAATGGACGTACTATTATTAATACCGATGCTCGTTGTAGTTATTATTGTGTTCTTTTACCTTGGTTGGATGATGAACTCGAGGATTGGTAAAAAAAGCATTACCAATGCTGAAGAACAAGCCCAGAAGATTTTAGAAGATGCTGATAAAGATTCAAAGACTATCAAAAGGGAAAAACTTTTAGAAGTAAAAGATGAGTGGTATAAAAAGAAGACTGAATTTGATAAAGAAGTTCAACAAAAAAGACAAAAAGTAAGTGCCCTTGAAAAACAGATTCAACTCAGAGAAGAAAACAGCGAGAAAAAGTTTGATCTTGTTTTGCAAAAAGAGAGGGAAAATAAAAAGTTTGAACTGGAGTTAAACGAACAACGTAAACAAATTGAAAAAAAGGTTGAGGAGATAAACCACCTCGAGCAGGAACAAAATGCAAAGCTCGAAAAAATATCAGGGCTTTCATCCGAGGAAGCAAAAAAAATCCTGATGGATAACCTTGTCAATGAAGCTAAAATACAAGCTTTATCAGCCATCAAGGACATTACCGACAAAGCTAAAGCCGATGGCAAACGGGAAGCTCAGAAAATCATCGTACAATCAATTCAAAGAACTGCTGCGGACCATTCCATTGAAAGCACTGTATCAGTTGTCCAGATACAAAGTGATGAGATGAAAGGTAGAATTATTGGAAAAGAGGGAAGAAATATACGTGCATTCGAAGCTAGTACTGGTGTTGATGTAATCGTTGATGATACACCAGAAGCAGTTATTCTCTCTTCTTTTGATCAATTTAGAAGAGAAGTAGCAAGGGTTTCCTTAGAAAGATTAATTTCCGATGGAAGAATCCATCCAGCCAGGATTGAAGAAGTAGTAGAAAAAGTTAAACAGGAACTTGAAGAAGAAATGATTCGAGATGGAGAAAATGTAGTTCTACAGCTTGGGTTACATAACATGCACAATGAACTGATCAAACATATCGGAAAAATGAAATATAGATCCAGCTTTGGACAAAATTTGATGCAGCATAGTATTGAAGTGGCTTATTTAACTGGTATAATGGCTGCCGAATTAGGCTTGGAAACTGGCTTGGCTAAAAGAGCTGGCTTACTTCACGATATAGGAAAAACTGTAGATAAAAGTGTCGAAGGTCCTCACGCACTAATTGGCTACGAGTTTACAAAGAAATTTAACGAGAATGCAATTGTTGTTAATGCTGTTGGTTCCCATCACGAGGATATAGAGATGGAGCATCCGATTGCTGCATTGGTTCAGTCAGCGGATGCAATAAGTGGAGCAAGACCAGGGGCAAGGCGCGAACCACTTGAGAGTTATGTAAAACGTCTGGAAAATCTCGAGACACTAGCTAAATCATTTGAAGGTGTAGCAAAGACTTATGCAATCCAGGCAGGCAGGGAGGTAAGAGTTGTGGTTGAACACGACAAAGTAGATGATCTACTCGCTGATAAATTAGCTAAGGAAATCGCTGCAAAGATTGAAAATGAAATGGAATACCCGGGACAAATTAAAGTTACTGTTATACGTGAAGTAAGAAAAATAAGTTATGCTAAATAAGGTTTTGTCCATAATTTTTATTTATGTCCAGAACAAAAAAAAATAAAGTTGCGATTACCGGAAATATCGGTTCCGGAAAATCAACTTTTACAAAATTTTTATTCGAAGCCGGGTATCCGGTAATCTTAGCTGATGATATTTCGAAGGAGATTCTTGGAAATAATGTAGAAGTCAGATCTGAGGTTATCTACAATTTCGGAGCACAGTCATTTCAAGGGGAAAAAGCAAACAATAAATTTCTAGCTAACTTAGTTTTTTCCGATCCAAAGAAACTTAAAAAAATCAATTCTATCCTTCATCCGAGGGTAAGAAAACGAATCGAATTTCTTTCAGAAGAATATTTTAAGACAAAAAATATTGTATTTGTAGAGGCTGCTTTAATATTTGAATCGAAAATAGAAAAAATGTATGACTATGTTGTGCTAATTACAGCAGAGAAAGAATTAAGAATGAAACGTGCGACGATGGCTAAAAATCTTTCAGAGGCAGACTTTATTAAACGTGATGGCAATCAACTAAATGAGGAAACCAAGAAAAAGAAAGCAGACTTTACTTTTACTAACAATGGTTCAAAAGAAGAATTAAAACAAAAAGCTATCCTCCTTATCAAATTGTTAGAAGCAACTCTATAAAATTCAACCTTAAGTAATAACTTTTCCATTTACACTTTTTACAGTATAAAAAATGCAGTAATTTGCATACAATATTATTGCGGAGAATGTAGTGTCGGTATTTCATAATCTTCTTGTTAAAACAGTTCAGGCTATGCCCGAAAATGTTGTTTGGTTATTTTCAAAAAAATATATCGCAGGCAAAACCCTCCAATCGGCAATTGAAACAGTAAAACAACTGAATTCTAAAGGAATATATGCTACACTCGATGTGCTGGGTGAATCAATAAAAACAGAAGAAGAAGCAATTGAAGCTAAGAGGAAAGCACTCGAAGTTTTCGATGCAATCCTAGCGAACAAATTGTCAGCTAATCTTTCGATCAAGCCAACTCAAATGGGCCTGGCAATTGATAAAGAGCTCGCCTATAAGCAAATTCTTGAACTAGTCAAGAGAGCTAAAGAGATTAATAATTTTGTTCGAATAGATATGGAAGATTCTCCGTATACCGATTTGACTATAGATGTCTACAAAAGAATTTATGAAGAATATAAAAACGTCGGTATTGTTCTTCAGTCATATTTTAAGAGAAGTTCTAACGATACGATTATACTCAATAAACTTGGAACCAATTACAGACTATGTAAAGGAATATATATCGAACCTTCAACCATCGCATATAAAGATAAACAGGCAATCAGAGATAATTTTATGAAATGTCTTGAACTTATGCTGAAGAATGGAAACTATGTGGGAATAGCTACGCACGATAAATATCTTATAGATAAGTCTTATGAAATGATTAATGATTTGAACATTCCGAAAGATAAGTTCGAATTTCAGATGCTGCTTGGAGTACGAGAAGATCTAAGAGATAAAATAAATAAAGATGGTTATAAAATTAGAATATATGTTCCTTTTGGAGAAGATTGGTATAAATATTCAATTCGCAGACTTCAGGAGAATCCGCAACTTGTGGGACATATTGTTAAAGAATTTTTTGCCTTTCGATGATGGTTAATCCCCGGAAATTAAATATCCTGGGAATTGAAAGCTCCTGCGACGAAACTTCAGTTGCAATTCTTTCTGATGAAGAAGTAAAAGTTAATTTAATTTCATCCCAGCATTTTCATAAAACTTACGGTGGAGTTGTTCCTGAATTATCAAGCAGAGCTCACTTACAAATAGTCAAACCTCTTGTTGATTCTGCTCTTCAATCGGCCAATTTAAATGTTAACGAAATCGACCTGATAACTGCCACCGCTGGACCGGGACTAATTGGAGCATTATTGGTTGGGCTTACTTTCGCCAAAGGATTATCTTTTTCATTAAATAAACCATTCGTAGCTGTTAATCATATCGAAGGACATATTTTTTCTGGTTTTTTAATGGATGAAAAACCGGTTTTTCCGATGCTAATTCTGGTAGTTTCCGGTGGGCACACACTGTTACTTTACGTTGAAAGTTTTACAAAAATATTTCTCCTCGGAACAACAGTCGATGATGCAGCCGGTGAAGCTTTTGATAAAGTATCTAAACTTCTTGGCTTTGGTTATCCAGGCGGTCCGCAGATTGAGGCAAATGCATTAAAAGGTGATGAGAAGACAATAAAATTTCCGGTTGCAGAATTGAAAGATGAATATAATTTTTCATTCAGTGGATTAAAAACAGCGGTGTTAAGATACGTTCAAAAAAATTTTACTAATGGAAATATTCCTGAATCAGATTTGAATAACATATCTGCCTCTTTCCAAAAGGCTCTTGTGGATGCTTTAATTCAAAAGGTGAATCTCGCTATGCACAATCATAAAGTAAAGTCGTTGTCACTTGTTGGTGGTGTGGCAGCTAATCAAAAATTAGGAAATAATTTTAATTACCTTGCTGAGCGATTTAAAATTCCTTGTATAATTCCAGCATTGTCCTATTGTGGTGATAATGCAGCCATGATTGCTTTGCGAGGACTTCAATTATATAGAAGTGGAATAATTGACAATTTGAGAGCTAAACCCTATCCTGCCATTCCTGAAAATCATTTTCTAAATCTGAGTTAGTCATAAATGAATAATAAATTGTTAAAAATTTTTATTCGCTGGGATGTACTAGCCATCGTTGCTGTTTTCATTCTTGTTCTGGTTTTATCATACTTAACATTTTTTACGCCTAACTACTACCTGGCAAATTCACCAGTTACATTCGATATAAATAAAGGTGAAAGTTTTTCTTCGGTTACTGATCGCTTGTATAACCAGGGAATTATTCCAAGCAAAAATAATTTTAAGATTGCAGGATTTGTCTACGGTGCAGAGCGGAAAATCAGGGCAGCAAGATTTCGCATTCCCAATGGATTAACCTATCTCGATTTACTTGATTTGTTCATTTCAGGTGAGTGTGATTTTCAACGATCTTTGACAATTAAACCAGGGCAAACAATTAAATGGCTTGCTCACCGACTTCAAAAATATGTTTATATCGATTCAACAGAATTTGTAAGTCTGGCTAATAACAAATTATTTGCTGATTCGTTCGGTCTAAAGCAAAATTCATTCGAGGGTTATTTATTTGCGACAGACTATGAAATTTATGAGAGAAGTTCACCTGAAGAGGCGATTACTTTATTTTACAATTCATTCAAAGA
>JAOTUT010000093.1 GCA_029863735.1 Ignavibacteria bacterium | reverse complement strand
CGGCTTTTTCAAGAATTTCCGTTCCCGGTCTTAAATAAAGATGATAAGTATTTGAAAGAACAATCTGCGCTTTAATATCGTGTTCAAGAAAATTCTGGTTGACGGCTTTTACTGTTCCTTGAGTACCAACCGGCATAAATGCGGGCGTTTCAACAATTCCGTGATCCGTTTCAAAGGATCCTGCCCTCGCTTTGGAATCACTGTCCTTTGCAGTAATTGAAAAATTAAGCAATATGTCTGGTTGGTAATAATTTGAAATTTAAGTGAACAAATTTAAGGTAATTGAATGAAGGGGCAAAGATAAACATATCAATTTATGTCGTAATGTGAATTGATAATAAAAACTTCTCCTTCTCTTCTTCAACTGGAATTCTACAACTCTCTTTTATTCCGAACAGTTTGTATCTGTTTTTAGCTATCACATCGTAAACAAAGTCTCTGAATAAAGCTGGAAGAATTATAAATGGGTAAAGAATTTTTAATAAACTATTTAATTCCTTACAAACCATCAAAGCTGCAGTAGACTTGATGTAGAATTTGTCGCCAACTATCAGAACAAATGTTTCAAGGTTTAAAGTGTTAATATTAAATCTGCTTGCTAATGCTTTTCCTCTTTCCGATTGCAAAGCTGCAAACCTGAACATATCTTTTTTATCTCTTTTGATTATAAAGTTCACCCAGAAATTACAGAAGTTGCACACTCCATCGAAAAGAATAATCTGTTTTGAGTTGTTTAATTTGAAGGATGGAGAAGAGATAATTTTACCAATTCAATTTTCTGTGAGGCCGCTCTTTCAATCTGAATATTAAAATTACTTATTGATACACTTTCACCCTGGTTTGGAATTCTTCCAAGCTGTGTTGTAATAAAACCGGAAAGAGTTTCGTAATCACCTTCCTCAATATTCAGTTTGTATTTTTCATTTATGTAATCTACTTCAACTTTACCGCTGATGATATAAGTGTCTTTTGCAATACGTCTGCAAATAGCTTCCTGAATATCAAACTCGTCTTCAATTTCTCCAAAAAGTTCCTCAAGAATATCCTCCATAGTTACAATACCAGCCGTTCCGCCATGCTCATCGACTACAATCGCAATTGAGTTTCTTTTTTCCAAAAAGTCGTTCAAAACATCAAAGCTTTTTTTAGTTTCCGGAATGAAACTAACTTCGCGTAAAATATCCTTAATGCTTTGTGGAGATTTAAATAAATCTTTGGCTAGAATCACTCCTTTTATGTTATCGAGATTTTCTTCATAAATGGGAAGCTTTGAGAATCCTGAATTGATAAACACTGACAGTACCTCATTTAAATCGCTGGTGATTTCAACTCCGATCAATTCTGTTCTTGGAGTCATTGCTTCATAAACTCTCTGATCACCAAGCTCAATAACTTTATTTATTAATTCGCTGTCTTTTTTATCAACAATACCTGCTATTTCACTCTCTTTAACGAGTCCTTTAATATCTTCCTTATCGAACAGATGATAGATAGTGTCTGTTTTTATACTTGATGTTTGAACTACTTTATTTGAAACTGCAGTAGTGACTTTAACAAACGGATATAACATATACGAAATAATACGAAGTGGCAAGGCTGTTAATAGTACAGCTCGATCTGCAAGCTCTCGTGCAAGATATTTCGGAATAATTTCTCCGAGGAACAGAATAACAACTGATAGAACAATAAGAATTGTAATTTCACTCCACCCAAAAAGTGATGCTAAGAATACAGCACCCAAAGAAGCGTAAGCAATATTAATTATGTTATTTCCTATCAGGATGGTTGAAAAAAAATTCTGAGGATGATTAATAAAATACTTTGCACTTAACGCTGCAAGATTTTTCTTTCTTGCTCTAACTTCAATTTTGAGTTTGTTGGCTACAACAAATGCCAACTCAGTTCCGGAAAAGAAGGCACTCAGTATAACTAAAATTAGAAGATATAAAATTTTTTCATCCATAATATTGTAAAGCCTAAAATCTTACCTGGTAATTCTTAATCGTTATTAAATTAATTTATAAACAATTACTACGGTAGCAAACACATAAAGCAACATATTAATAATCATAGGCAGATCGGTTGCCAGTGCGCGTGTTGTGTTTTCTCCTTTACCACTCACATACTCAAGATACATAAATCTAAAAATTCCGAACACCACAAATGGAGTAGTGTAAATCAGTCTCTCTGTTTGAAAAACCGAAATCGTTCTCGGAGCGACAGTGTATAGAGCATAGCAGACAATCACCCCTGTTGCAGCAACCGTTGCCATCTGATCAGCAAAATTTAATGAATACTGACCTAAGACTTTTCTGCTTTGCGTTCCTGAATTTTCAGTTACAAGTACCAATTCTGATCTCCTCTTCATCACTCCAAGAAATAATGAAATAAACATAGTGGTAAGTAAAAGCCAGCTTGAGATTGGAACCATAATAGCAAAAGCACCTGCAAGAACCCTTATCGAAAATCCTGCTGCGATAGAAAATACATCCAGCAATACCATGTTCTTCAGCCAGAATGAATATAGCACATTCAGAATAACAAATCCGACTACTAACAAAATAAATTTATTATTGAAATACATCATAAGCCAAAAGACTAAAACAAGGAGCAATGATGCAGTAATTATCGCAGCTTGTATTGAGATTTGGCCCGAAGGTAAGGGACGATTTTTTTTAACAGGATGTGCTCTGTCAGCTTCTATATCAACAATATCATTTATAACATAAATCGCACTTGAAGCAAGACAAAAAATCAAAAAAGCAGATAATGCATCAAGGAAGTAATACAAATCAAATAAATGCTGAGAAAACAAAAGAGGGACAAAAACAAATACATTTTTTACCCATTGATGAACTCGTATAAGACGTAGAAATTTAAAAAGTTTCATTAAAAAACTACTATTTCCTCATAAGTTCCGAATACTTTTCTTAGCTCACCAACCATTTCTCCAAGAGTAACTTTGTTGTGCGCAGCTTTAACAAATATCGGCATAAAATTATTTCCGTTTTCACTTGCAGATAAAATCTCTGCGAGACTTTCATCCACATCTTGCTGGCTTCGGCTTTGTTTCAATTGGGCAAGATGTTTCTTTTGTTCAATTTCAACTTCCGGCGAAACGGTTAAAATTGGAATTTCAATTTTCTCATTCTCCTCAATAAATTCATTAACACCAACTATATATTTTTCTTTCTTCTCAACTTCCTTCTGATAACGGTAAGCCGCATCTGCAATTTCTTTTTGGAAATAACCAGCTTCAATTGCAGGAATGACGCCACCAATTGCATCTATCTGATCGAAAATTTTATTTGCTTCGTTTTCCATTTTATCTGTTAAAGCCTCAACATAATAACTTCCGCCAAGCGGATCAACTGTGTTTATCACTCCAGTTTCAAAAGCGATAATCTGCTGAGTTCGTAATGCAATTTTCACAGCCTTTTCACTTGGAAGTGCAAGCGTTTCATCCATTGAATTTGTGTGGAGGGACTGAGTTCCTCCGAGCACTCCAGCCAAAGCCTGATATGCAGTTCTTACAATATTATTTTCAGGCTGCTGAGCTGTAAGAGTACAGCCTGCTGTTTGAGTATGAAATCTCATCCACCAGGATCGTGGGTTTTTTGCTTTATATTTTTCTTTCATTCGGCGGGCAAAAATTCTTCGAGCAGCACGGAACTTTGCAATCTCCTCAAAGAAATCAAGATGAGAATTAAAAAAGTACGATATTCTTGGTGCAAATGCATCAACATCAAGTCCTCTTTCTATACAGTCCTCGATGTATGCAAAACCATCAGCAAGAGTATAAGCAAGTTCCTGAACCGCGGTGGAACCAGCTTCCCTTATATGATATCCGCTGACTGAAACAGGATTCCATTGAGGTACTTCATTAGTGCAGTATTCAATCATATCAGTGATGATTCTCATTGAAGGTTTCGGAGGATAAATATATTCCTTTTGAGCAATGTATTCTTTGAGAATATCATTTTGAAGTGTGCCGCGTAATTCCTTGAAATCAATATTTCGTTCACTAGCAATTGCAAGATACATTGCAAAGATCATTGCAGCGGGTGAATTAATTGTCATCGAAGTAGAAACTTTATCAAGTGGAATTTTATCAAAAAGAATATCCATATCCTTAATCGATGAAATTGCTACACCGCAAATTCCGACTTCACCTTCACTTAATGGTGAATCAGCATCCCATCCCATAAGTGTTGGCAAATCAAATGCAACAGAAAGACCAGTTTGCCCTCGCTTTAATAAATAATGATATCTTTCATTTGTGTCTTCCGGTGTACCGAATCCAGCAAACTGTCTCATCGTCCAAATTTTTCCTCTGTACCCGCTAGGATGAATTCCTCGCGTGTAAGGATATTCACCTGGAAATCCGATATCGTTTAAGTAATTAATGTTTTCAACATCATCCGGACCATATATTGGTTCAATCCTTTCACCGCTGACTGAAGTGAATTTCATTCCAGTGGTCTTCATCGTTTTTACTTTGTCGTCAAACTCTGATCTTTTATCCAGATATTTTTTATCAAGCATAAATATTCTTTCCCTTAATTGATATAGAATTTAATTCATAATTAAAGTTAAATTTAAGTTCTGCCGAATCTTCTGTCAAATTCATTTAATGAAATTTTAATAACTATTGGTCGTCCGTGCGGGCAAACATACGGCATTGAAGTTGCAAAAAGCTGGTCAATCAATAATCTCATTGCTCTTTCATCCAGTTTATCACCAGCTTTTATAGCTGTTTTACACGAATAAGATTTAGCCAGGTTGTCTTTTTGCTCCAGGTGTTTTTCTCTTTCGTTTGTTGAATATTCTTCAAGTAAATCAAAAAGCACTTGCTCCTCATTACCCTTTTTCACGTCATCTGGCACACCTTCAATCTTGATTGTTTCTTTCGCCAAAAATTTTAGTTGAAAGCCTAATCGGCTAAGATATGGTTCCAACCCTTTAATTAAAGCTAATCTTGCTGGATCAGTTTTAACTTTTTTAGGAAATAAAAGCTGTTGAGAAAAAGGAATATCAGTTTCCATTCTATTCAAAGCTTTCTCATATAAAATTCTTTCGTGCGCAACGTGCTGATCAATAATCATCAAACCTGATTTTATCTGTGAAAGAATATACTTGTTATGAAGCTGAATTATGAAAGGTGATTCTTCAGATTTTTCGATTGAGCTAAGGGTAGCTTTGTCATGCTGCATTTCCTTCTGTTCATTTCTGTTGAACGGAGGTGATTCAACCATCGCTTCAGTTTTTAGAACTACATCATCGGTTATGCTTCCAAAAAGTAAATCTATTTCTTCATCAGAATATCTTTTTATTTCCGGCTGATATCTCTCACGTCCTGGTCGATCTGAAAAATCACCTTTAGCTGCAGGTTGATACTTATTTACCATTAGTTTTTCTTCAGAGGAAGCATCTTCACTGAACACCATTGATGGAACAAGGTCTTGTGAACCCAGGCTTTTTCGAACAACCGACAAAACAAAATTGTAAATATCTTTTTCATCGTCAAACTTTGCTTCAAGTTTTGAAGGGTGAATGTTTACATCGATTCGTTCAGGATCAGTTTCAAGAAAAAGTATGAAGAAAGGATAATCACCTTTCTCAAGAATGTTTTCGTAGGCTGTAAAGACAGCGTGATTTATGCTTTTGTTTATGATATATCTTGAGTTAAGAAACAAATATTGTTCACCTTTTGATTTCCTCAGAAGACTTGGTTTGCCAACGTAACCATAAATACTTATTAACTCCGTTCTTTCTTCAACAGGAATTAAAGCATCAGTCAGATTTTCTCCGAAGACCTGACCTACTCTGTCTTTTAAAGATCCAGAAGGATAATCGAATACGTTATCGACACCGTTAAGTAACTTGAAAGCAATTGAAGGATGACTCAGCGAAATACGATTAAAAGTGTCAACAATATGTTTGAATTCAGTTGTGTCTGTTTTTAGAAATTTTCTTCTGGCAGGTACATTAAAAAATATATTCTTTACCGTAATACAAGTCCCTTTGGGAAATGAGCCTTTATCAACTTTTACTTTTCCCTCATCATCATTTTTGAGTATAGTCCCTATCTCCTCTTCATTCGTTTCGCTTCTTATTTCAACCTGGCTTACTGCTGCGATTGAGCTTAATGCCTCACCTCGGAATCCCAAAGTTTTAATAGCTTCAAGATCTTCAAATGCCTCGATCTTGCTTGTTGCATGTTTTTGAACACACATAACAAGGTCTTCTTCATTCATTCCAATTCCATCATCGCACACCTGAATAAAATTCTTGCCTGCACGTTTAATAATAACTTCAATAATTTTTGCACCGGCATCAATTGAATTTTCTATCAATTCCTTTACAACCGATTCTGGTCGTTGAACAACTTCT
>JAOTUT010000092.1 GCA_029863735.1 Ignavibacteria bacterium | reverse complement strand
AAGCAAGAGATCAAATATCGAACTTTATTCCTTGCGCCAAGGGTAGCTTCGAACCAAAGTTTATTGTGTTTGTCTGTCTGCGCATGTAGGCCTTCCAGGAATCTGAGCCGGATTCTCTTCCGCCACCGGTTTCTTTTTCACCACCAAATGCACCGCCAATTTCAGCGCCAGAGGTTCCAATGTTCACATTAGCAATACCACAGTCAGATCCCACACAGGATAAAAATCGTTCGGCTTCTTGCAAATTATTTGTGAATATTGAGGAAGACAGACCTTGAACGACTCCATTCTGAATAGCAATAGCTTCATCAATGTCTTTCTTATATTTTATAATATATAGAATTGGAGCGAAGGTTTCTTCCTGAACTATTTCATAATGATTCTGAGCCTCAACGATTGCAGGAGAAACATAACAACCAGATTCATAGCCTTTGCCACTTAACAGATCACCACCAAAAATAATTTTTCCACCTTCTTTTTTAACTCGCTTAAGCGCATTATTAAAATCATTGACCGCATTTTTATCGATCAGTGGTCCCATATGATTTTTCTGGTCGAGAGGATTTCCAATCTTAAGACTTTTATATGCTTTGAGCAATGAATCTTTAACTTTGGTATAAGTTGATTCGTGTATGATCAACCTTCTTGTAGATGTACATCTTTGCCCTGCCGTTCCAACTGCACCAAATACAACTGCTGGAATAGCTAGCTTGAGATCTGCGTCGGGAGTAATTATGATAGCATTGTTGCCTCCAAGTTCGAGAATAGTCTTGCCGAATCTTGAAGAGACAATTTCAGCTGCATGCTTACCAACTCTTGTAGAACCAGTTACAGAAATCATGGCTACTCTTTTATCATTCAATATTCTTTCTCCAACTGTTGAACCTTTGCCAATAACCAAATTAAAAATTCCTTCAGGCAAATTGTTTTCCTTCAGAACTTTTGCAATGATATTTTGAGTGGCAAGTGCACTTAGTGGAACTTTCGATGAGGGTTTCCAAAGATTAACATCTCCGCAAACAGTTGCAAGCATGGCATTCCAGGCATAAACCGCAACTGGAAAATTGAACGCAGAAATTGTGCAAACAACTCCAAGTGGTTGATATTGATCATACATTCTATGCATTGGTCGCTCTGACTGCATCGTAAATCCATAAAGCTGCCGTGATTGACCAACAGCAAAGTCACATATGTCTATCATCTCCTGAACTTCGCCTAAACCTTCCTGTAAAGACTTTCCCATCTCGTAGGATACAAGCTTACCTAATGGCTCCTTGTATTCACGTAGCTTAATTCCAATCTGCCTTACAATTTCACCTCGATTAGGGGCTGGAACCATTCGCCAGTACAGGAATGCTTCTTCAGTCGACTTAATAATCTTTTCATAATCCTTTTCAGAGGCCTGGTAAACTGAAGCAATAAATTTTCCATCTGCAGGAGAGTGAATTTTCAACTCACCTTCTGATTTTGTTTTGTTCCAGTTTTGTCCGGATGATGATCCAAAGTTCGATTTGTTGATTCCAAGTTGTTTTAGGAATTCCATTTTAACTCCGATTTAATTTTATTAATTAGTTTTTTATTTTATTGATGATGGACTCTAATGTTATCTTTTTCATTTTATCCTCTATCTCAACCTGAACTCCTGAGAATAAGTCAAGAAAATAGATATTCACTCTCTCTGGTAAGCTGTTTTTTTTAATTAAATCTTTCCTAACATCTAAATGAAATGCTTTTCGATCCTCAATCGCACAATAAATTTCCTGTAAATGAATATCCGAGGCACTCTTCTTTAACTTAAATCCTCCTGCGGTTCCCGAATTGCTTTCAACAATATCGTTTTTTGCAAGCATAGATAATATCATTCGAAGCTTTGAAGAATTAATTCCAATAGCTGCAGCTATTTCAGAACTTGGAACAGGCTTGGGATAAGCTTGTTCTAAATAACAAAGCGCTTTAACAGAAGTTGATAATTTTGTTGAGGCTGACATATTATTTTTAATTGTTATAGTAAGTGTAACTTATTAAATAATAAAATTCAAATTTGACTCAATTTTAAGATTAATATCAGTAAACTTTTGATTTCGCTTAGGTTAGTCAGGATTACTTAATTGAATATTTTTTTAGTCTTTCGTATATTTACAATAGGTAATTTTTAATGAAAATGACAATATTACATATAATTCTTACTTTATTTCTTTTAAGACACAATAGCTATTTTGTGTCAGCCTACGAATCTGTTTTTTAAGACTCCCCTTTCTCAAATCAACGGGTCAAAGCACCGGTTGCACAATTCTTGCAATAATTATTTATTCATTTTTAAGTTTTAAGGTGATTTTATGTTCACAGAAACTATTAACCCAGCCGAAAGCGTTAGAGAAGTTATTGGTAAGCATATGCTTGCTGATGGATTTCAATTAATTCTTGATTTAAAAAATAGTTACAGAAATAAAATTGTTGATGAGAGAAACGGGGAAGAGTACATTGATTTTTTTACGTTCTTTGCTTCTTCCCCACTGGGTTTAAACCACCCAAAATTAATTTCAGATAAAGTAAGAGAAAAATTAGCTTTTGCAGCAGTTAACAAACCTTCTAACTCTGATATTTACACAACACAAATGGCAGATTTCGTTGATACATTCAGCAGAATTGCCAAACCTGATTACATGAAACACTTGTTTTTTGTTGATGGTGGAGCACTTGCTGTCGCGAATGGTTTGAAGGTTGCATTTGATTGGAAAGTAAGGAAGAATTTCAAAAAAGGTTATAAGGAAGAAAAAGGACTTCAGGTAATGCACTTCAAAGAAGCATTCCATGGAAGAAGCGGATACACAATTTCATTAACTAATACAGACATCAACAAAGTTAAATACTTCCCGAAATTTAACTGGCCCAGAATTCTGAATCCTAAAATCAAATTTCCACTTGAAAAACATTTTGATGAAGTATTGAAACTGGAGAAGCAGTCGATAAATGAAATTAAAGTAGCCATAAAAAATAATCCTGATGATATAGCTGTTTTGATTATTGAACCAATCCAGTGCGAAGGTGGTGATAATTTTTTTAGAAAAGAATTCTTTCAGGAATTAAGATCAATCACATTTGAAAATGATATAATGCTTATGTTTGATGAAGTCCAGACTGGTTTTGGTATAACAGGAAAGTTTTGGGCATCGGAGCATTATGTAAGACCTGATATTATAGCTTTCGGAAAAAAATCACAGCAGTGCGGCATAATGGTTTCGGACAGAATAGATGAAGTTGAAGAAAATTGTTTCAAGGTTTCCGGAAGAATAAATTCAACCTGGGGAGGAAATCTAGTAGATATGGTTCGTTCGATACAGATAATGAATATAATGGAGGAAGAGAAAATAATTGAGAATGTTGTAAAAAGAGGTGAGTATTTAATGAGTAGACTAAATGAAATTCAGTCTAAATTACCTGACTTAGTTAGCAACGTTCGTGGTCTTGGCCTACTCTGTTCTTTCGATTTACCAAATACTGAATTGAGAAAAGAATTCAGAAATTTAGCTGAAAAAGAAAAGCTTCTTATACTTGGTTGCGGTGTAAAGTCAATCAGATTCAGACCAATGCTGAATATTTCTGAGGATGAGCTTGAAGAGGGCTTGCAGATAATTGAAAAAGTTCTTAGAATTATACCGTCCAATAAATAAAAATAGGATTAACTACTTGCCAGGAACGGCTCCAGAGTTGGAGCCGTTCTTGTTTTAAAGTATTTTTAGGTTAATGACAGGCAAACTTTATATTGTAAGCACACCAATCGGTAATCTCAAAGACATTACACTTAGGGCAATCGAAACTCTTAATGAAGTTGACTTTATTCTTTGTGAAGATACACGTGTGAGTTCGATACTTCTAAAAAAATACAATGTCATCAAGCAATTAATCTCATTTAACGCAGTTAGCGAAATAAAAAAAATACCGGCAATAATTGAACGCTTAAAACAAGGACAAAGCTACGCGCTTATTTCAGATTCAGGTACACCTGCTATTTCTGATCCTGGAATTCGATTAGTTTCAGAATCAATTAAGAATGGAATAGAAGTAATTTCAATTCCAGGGGCAACAGCTTTAATAACCGCTCTTACAATAAGTGGACTTCCAACAGATTCATTTGTATTTGAAGGATTCCTTCCACAGAAAAAAGGAAGACAGAAAAAACTTAAAGAACTTAGTGAAGAGGAAAGAACTATCGTACTTTACGAATCATCTCACAGAATTATAAAGCTGATAAATGAATTAAATGAATATTTTTCTGAACGATATGTGGTTGTCTGCCGGGAGTTAACAAAAAAGTTCGAAGAAAGCTGGCGTGGTTTTCCATCAGAGTTAAAGGAAAAACTAAATGAGAAAACTATAAAGGGTGAATTTGTTGTTGTTATAGCGTGTAAAGATTGGAAGAGTCGATAGGGATTTTCATTCACTCAACAAATAATTATAATCCTTCAGCACAGTGTCTAAGAAAGTGAGCGGATGCATATCTGTATTCACAGCTATTTTCATTTCAATAGCTTCCTTTGTTTTATTAATGATCCCTGTATAAACTTTAATATCGGGCTTTTTATAATTCATATCTAAAACTTCCTTAACCAAAGAAATATCTTTATCACTAAGTAAACTTACTTGCGGAAATTTAACATCATAGTTAACCGGTGTTGCTTTCAATATTGTGTCCTCCAATTTAGCTTCAGCCTTTAATTTCACTACAGTTGTATGCGCAGCAAGGTCGCCAAGCCTTTGACCTTTTCCATTTACCAGCATTGTAACTAATCCTACCGAACCATATGTAAAATAGATATCAATTGGCGCTAAAATCCATCGTAAAAAATAGCTGCCGATTCCTGCCTGGCTTCCATCTAACTTTACGACACGCATCTTCATTAGCTTTTTACCAAAAGACTGTCCATTTAAAAAAGTTTCACACAAAAGATGATAAAAGAAAACAGGCAGAAACCATATCACAAAGTAAGCGACAGGGAAATACAATGCGGTGCCTTCTGTAATATTTAATATCCAGATATACAGAAAAATCATTGCAATAATGTACCCCACCATTATCAGTTGATCAATAAGAGCAGCAACAACCCTTTCTCCAACACTTGCAATCGGATATTCAATATTTACGTTTTGGGCAGTTTGAATTTCAATAGTCTGCATAGTAAGATTAAAGCAATCCGCGTGCCTTTAATTCAAGATATTTGTTTATTGTATTTACAGAAAGATTTTGAGGAGTAGTAAGAATTGACTGAATACTGTATCGGGCAAGTTCCTTAACAATTAACCTTTTTTCAAATGCAAATTTTTCCGCAATTGTCTTATGATAAATTTCCTCAACATTCTTTGCCGGTTTATCTATCAAAGCAAAAAGTTCTGTATTAATGAAGAAGATTACAAGTACTAGGTGAGCTCGAGATAGTCTTCGTAAATAAGCAAGTTGTCTTTGAAGTGCATTTAAAGTTTCAAAATTCGTGTACAAAATAATCAGGCTTCTGTGACTAATCTTTTGAAGAATTGTACTGGTCAGAATTTCAAAATTAGATTCAAGATAGTCAGTTTTTAGATTATAAAGCATTTCTAGAATGGTCTGCATTTGACGAGCCTGCCTGTCTGCAGGTAAAATATTTCCAATTTTATTGGAGAAGGTTACCAATCCGGCTTTATCTTGCTTATGCATTGCAATACTTGAAATAACAAGAGAAGAGTTTATTGCATAATCAAGCAGACTCATTCCTTCAAAAGGCATTTTCATAACTCGACCAATATCAATAACGCTGTAAACTTGCTGAGACTTTTCATCATCAAAATGATTTACCATCAGATTTACTTTTCTTGCAGTGGCTTTCCAGTTAATAGTACGGTAATCATCTCCCCTCACATAATCCTTTATGTGGTCAAACTCCATTGAATGTCCAATGCGTCTGATTCGTTTTACTCCTGCTTCAGTTAATCTGTCAGAGATTGCCATCAGTTCATACTTTTTCATCTGAATGTATGAAGGATAAACCGGAACTATCTTTGTCCCTTCAAAACTATATCTTCGTCTCACAAAACCAATCGGAGAAGCGGTAAAAATATTTGTGCTACCAAAATTATACTCTCCCCTTTTAACAGGTCTCAATGTGTAAGTAAATATTTTGGTTGTTCCCGGCTCAACTGAAATCTTGAAATAAAGATCGCGTATCTGGAATTCAAAAGGAATTTCATCAATTATTTCACAACCGATTTTGAATGCATACCAGTTTTCAAGAATAATTTTGATTTCATTGTCATCACCATTAGATAATCGGTTTGGTGCTATCCTGTATGAATAAATTCCCTTCTTATTTATAAAGAGAATTAGTGCATCAGATATGAGTAAAAATACTACAGCTGTAAATAGAAGATTGCTTATAAACAGCAGCTGA